>CAYHPG010000029.1:0-9508 GCA_964358625.1 uncultured Gammaproteobacteria bacterium | reverse complement strand
AAATTCTCCAGCGCTACAAAGATTTGCAAGACATCATCGCAATTTTGGGCATGGAAGAACTCTCGGACGAAGACAAGCAGACGGTGTCTCGCGCACGCAAAGTCCAGCGCTTCCTCTCCCAGCCGTTCTTTGTTGCGGAAACATTCACGGGGACGCCGGGGAAATATGTGACGCTCAAAGAAACCATCCGCGGGTTTAAGGAAATTCTTGATGGCAAGCACGATGACAAATCGGAGCAGGCGTTTTATATGAAAGGTTCGATTGACGAAGTCAATCGAAGCGGATAATGCGGAGATGGCGGATAATGCGGACAGTCTTCTATGGCGATTACCACAAAGAGTGGAGAGCAATTGCTCTATGAAGGGGAGTCGTATATTCTGCGTGGCGTCTGCATTGATCTTTTTAAAGAACTGGGGCCTGGGCATAAAGAATCTGTCTATCACGCTGCACTTTGTCAAGAATTCGATGGGAAAAGGATTTCCTACGAGACTGAAGTTACTGTTCCAATGATTCGAAATGGTAAAGAGATTGGTGCGTATCGTCCGGATTTTGTTCTCTGGAATAAAATTATTTTAGAAGTAAAGGCAATGGAATATTTACCACGCGCTGCCCTACTTCAATTGCAATCATATCTAGTAACATCAATATATCGTCTTGGTTTTCTCGTTAATTTTGGTGCATCGCGTCTACAGATTATTCGTCGTATTAATGATGCTGCAAAGCCGCAATCCGCATTATCCGCTCTATCCGCATAATCCGCTATGATCAAATTCAAGATTGTCAGCCCCGAGCGCGTCGTCTATGAAGACGACGTTGATCAAATTACCCTTCCCGCGAAAGAAGGGGAGATTACGATTTTGTCGAATCATATCCCCCTTGTCGCCTCTTTACACGCAGGCGAACTCGTGGTAAAACAGGGAGAGCGTTTTATCCCTATGGCAATCTCCGGCGGGCTTGTCGAAGTGCAGCCTGGGAGCATCGTCGTTGTGCTTGCGGATACGGCAGAAAAAGTGGAAGATATAGATGAAAAGCGTGCGGAAGAAGCGCGAGAACGTGCGGCAAAACTCATGAAGGAAAAAGTTGTCGAAGCGGAAGACTATGCCGCCCTTGCGGGAAAAATGGAAAAGGAATTGGCGCGGCTCAAAGTCGCGCGGAAGTATCGCCGCGACCGCAAAGCGCCGACAATCCAGAGCCAATAGTATAGATGTATGATTGATCACGAACACAGCGAGGATATAGACCGTTTTTGGCATGAACAGAGCATACTTGTTCATGCACTGCGGAAAGATGGCGTCGCGGCATATATGCGCGCGCATAAGGAAACGGTGGAGCGCGCATTCCATTTGCATGACCGTACGGTTCGCTGTGTTGATGAAGGAACGCCCGGCGGAATTCATTTGGCTGGCGCGGGCATCCTTCTGCCAATAGACGAAGCCGTCGCGCTTGTGAAAGAAGCGAACGCAGACGGCATGACGAGTCATGCAGGATGTGGCGCCGCCGCGCGTGCAGCAAAGGAACAAGGAATTTCACCGGAACAGGTAGAGCAGTTCGCGCAGGATCGCGCTCGCGCAATCGCGACTGCGGCGGGGATTCCGTATCGTGGGCACATTGAACGGTACGAGTTAGATCGTCCTCCAGAAACGCACATCGCGCGTGTGGTGTACGTTGATGGTACAGGCAAATTTGATCCGTCGCTTGTTCCCGGATTACCAAAGGGATTTGTGGTGAGCCGACGGTATCTTCCTTCGGAGTACGCGCGTGAAGAAGTAAAAGTGAGCGTTGGCATTGCGACCGGACCGCATGGATTTGGCGCCCGCGTTACAAAGGAGGAGCCGTTGCTCATTGTGGTTGTTGGTGATCCGCATGATCCGGATTTTTCTGAAGCGCATCTGCGCGAGGAGTTAAAAGAGATTGTCGAACGTTCTGACGGCCGAGTGGTAATTGATGGATTCTTAAAACCGGAGTAGTGTGACGTTTAGTATTTTTGGAGTTCGTCACGAGTCAATATGGAGGAGACGGGATGGGACTTACGCTCTCGAATGACGATCGTGGGCACATCACTGCATTATTAAACAACGGCGTACTGCAAAAGGTGCAAGGTGATAGTTTTCCGACACCAGCAGGCGTCATTCTCGTTACTTGTGGAGATGGTGACCACTTTCAGAATATCTACTGGCTTTTCCGCACGCAGCTTATTTGTCCGGGAGAGCGAGAGAGAATACATGTTTTGTCGCGTAATGGGGGTGCGCTTCTCTTGGCGCCGCAAGCTCCTCGACGCGTCGAAGGCCTTCTGCGAGAAATTGAAGAAGCATGTACCTTGAAGGGCATTGAAGCAACAGCGCTTTGTAGTCATGCGCCATGCGGCGTTGCGAGATCTTATAGTCTTACCGTAGCAAGGAGCATTGATCTTCTGATACAAGGAAAGCGTTTTGCGCGAAGTTATATGGAGGCACGAAAACCCACTATGCGTTTTGCTTGTTTTCTCCATGTGCACCATGGGGGAGATGAGAAGGAAATTTATTTTATTTCCGCTAGTCATTGGGACGCAGTGCGAGCGCAATTTTTGTAGGAGGAGAGAGAATAACATTATTCATTCTTCGGTGGTAGGCATCCGAAGGATTTCAAGTAAATTTTTACGAGGGGATTTGCATAAGCATCCCCTTATTTTATTATGCCTGCCCGAATACCTCGCGGCTTGCCGCGAGGATGAAGGGCAACCGATGCAAATATATTGTCGGCGGAGCCGACTCCACTCATAACGCACCCGCCCCGATACCCCGCTACTTGCGGCGGGGTCGGGTTCATTTACAAAATATTACGATCGTCACATTCTGTAAATCGAGTTTTTTGATGAGCATACGTTTTTGTTGACATGTTAATATGCCTTTTTTATGATCCCATTTACATAACGTGGAGCGGAGCGATACAATGATAACTATGGCAACCGGCACAACCGACGTCAAATTAAACGCCGAACAAACAAAAGCAGTGACCCACGGCGATGGGCCGCTTCTTATTGTCGCGGGCGCGGGGACAGGGAAGACGACGGTGGTGACGCAGCGGATCCTTTGGCTTATACAAGAAAAAAAAGTGAAGCCCGAACACATTCTTGCGCTTACATTCACGGAGAAGGCAGCGGAAGAAATGATCGAACGGATTGACCGCGCATTGCCCTACGGCTATCTCACGCTTTGGGTGTCGACGTTTCATGCGTTTTGCCAGCGCGTTTTACAAGAACATGCGCTCGACATCGGCATCCCGAATGATTTTCGACTTGTCAATGATGTTGATGCGTGGTTGCTTGTGCGCAAAAATCTTGATCGTTTCAATCTCGATTATTACCGACCACTCGGCAACCCAACGAAATTTATCCATGCACTCGTGAAACATTTTTCTCGATGCAAGGATGAGGGAATTGCGCCGGAGGATTATTTGGAGTATGCGAAGAACGTTAAGCTTAATGCGGATACGGAAGGAGGACCTCACCCTAGCCCTCTCCTAAAAGGAGAGGGTGGGGGCGAGGTGTTGCGCATCAACGAGCTTGCGAATGCCTATCACACCTATCAGCAACTCCTTTTGGAAAACAGCGCGCTTGATTTTGGCGATCTTCTGATCTATACGCTACGTCTTTTCCGCGAACGCCCGGCGATTTTGGAAAAATATCGTGCGCAATTTCTCCATATTCTTGTTGATGAATTTCAGGATACAAATTGGACACAGTATGAACTCGTGAAGCTTCTCGCGGCGCCACGGAATAACATCACGGTCGTTTCCGATGACGACCAGGCGATCTATCGTTGGCGCGGCGCATCGTACAACAATGTTATCGTGTTTGCCCGCGATTTCCCCGATGCAACGAAAGTCTCACTGGTCGCAAATTATCGTTCTAAGCAAAATATTCTTGACCTTGCGTATTCCTTTATTCAACACAATAATCCGAATCGTCTTGAAGCGCAGTTACAGCAATCCTCAACACCCGGTGTTATCGGGGTTGTAACAAAAAGACTTACGGCAACGCGCGGTGGGGAAGCGGCGATTGAACATCTGCATGGCGTAACGGAATTCGACGAAGCACGCCTTGTTGTCGAAAAGATATTGGAACTTCGGAGATCCGTTCTCCGTACGGAGAGCGGATCTCTTCAATGGAGCGACTTCTGTATTCTTGTCCGTGCGAACGCGATGGCAGATCCGTTTATCCGCGCGCTTGAACGCGAGGGTATTCCCTATCAATTTTTAGCGTCTCGCGGTCTTTATGCGAAACCCGTGATTCTTGATTGTGTTGCGTTTCTTCGTCTTCTTGATAATTATCACGAGTCAACAGCAGTCTATCGTGTGTTAACGTCGCCAATCTGCGCTCTTCCGCATGACGATTTGGTAAAACTCACGACCCATGCAGGAAAGAAAAGCATCTCACTCTTTGAATCAGTACGTATCGCGGGGACACTTGGCGTTACAAAGGAAAGCGCTGCGCATTGCAGCGAACTTCTCGCATGGGTGAGTCGTGGGAGCGCGCTTGCACGAAGCAAAACCGTTGGTGAAGTACTCTACGCGTTTTTGGAAGACTCCGGGTATTTGAAGGAATTAACCAAGCGGGTGCAGCATGCGGGACGACCGACTCTTCAGGATATTGAGCGTGTGCGTCATGTTGAACAATTTTTTAAAAAGATTACCGCGTTCGAAAGCGCTGAACGCGAGCCGACCGTCAAAAATTTTCTTGCGGCGTTCGATTATGGACAAGAGGCGGGGGAAGAAGGCGCGCTCGCGACCGATATGGAAAGTGGACCAGACACGGTAAAAATTATGACGATCCATAGCGCCAAGGGGCTTGAGTTTCCCTATGTTTTTGTGGCGCAATTGGTTGAACTTCGTTTTCCATCGATGGATCGCAAGGATCCCATTGCCCTTCCCGATGCGCTTGTAAAAGAGATTATTCCTGAAGGCAATGCACATTGCGAAGAAGAACGGCGGCTTTTTTATGTGGCGATGACGCGCGCGCGCGACGGACTCTTTTTTACATCGGCGGAGGATTATGGGGGGCAACGAAAAAAACGCCCGTCGCAATTTTTGTATGAAGCCGGAATTATAAATGCAGAATGTAGAGTGCAGAATGCAGAAAGAAAATCAACATTCAACATGCAACATACAACATTCAATCGTACTGCCCTGCAGCACACTACGCTTCCGCTTCCCGAAAAGTTTTCCTATACCCAACTTAAAGCGTTTGAGACATGTCCGCTCCAATACAAGTTTGCGCATATTTTGAGAATTCCCGTGCGCGGACGATTCACTTTTAGTTTTGGAAAAAGCATACACGCGACATTGCAGAAATTTTTCGCACGGATCATGGAAGGACAACAGAAGGAACAACAGGGTCTTTTTAATTCAGCATTCAGCATTCAGCATTCAGCATTCACGATTCCTTCCTTAAATGAATTATTAAAAATGTATGAAGAATCGTGGCTCGACGACTGGTACGAATCAAAAAAGCATGCGCAGGAGTATTATGCGAAAGGCGCGGAAATGCTCAAAGGATTTTATGCGATGCATGAAGGGAAGTGGCCGATGCCGATCGCTCTTGAACAGCCATTCACAATGAAGGTGGGAGAGTATACAATAAAGGGAGTGATTGATCGTATTGATCGTGTCGAACACAACGGCAAATTAGGCGTCGCCATTGTTGATTATAAAACGGGAAACGTGCCAAAGAGCGAACGAGATCTCGAACGCGAGCAGCTGTATCTTTATCAAATGGCGATTGAAGAGACAATGCGCGAGAGTCCTATCGCATTGCGCTATTATTATCTCGACGCACAGAAACAGTTCGAGTTTATCGGGACGAAAGAGGAGATTACTGCAGTACGAGAACGGATGCTGGGAACGATGGATGCGATCACGACGAGCGATTTCGTTGCGACTCCTTCACCGCAAAAATGTCGCAATTGCGATTTTAGAGCAATTTGCGAATACCGAAAACTATGACATTTACCACGCTTAAAAAATTAGTTGATGATTCCGTGCATCGTCATGGCATTAAAGACGATGTTGACGCATCACTCGCGCTTGATGTTGCGCAGAAACTTTTTGTAGAATTTTTTGGACATGATATTGCGAAAACCATGAAGCCGCTATATGTAAAACGCGGAGTGCTTACCGTATCTTGCATGAGTTCCGTTGCTGCGCAGGAATTAAAATTACGCGAAAAAGAAATTATCAAAAAAATAAAAGAGCGCACCGGGAAATCGCTTGTTGAACGCCTTCGCTTTTTTGCGTAGCGATTTTCTGCTATACTTTTTATAGTTTCATATTTAAAAAGAATTCCATGTCGCCTATTATTCGCAAAAAGGTTCTCATCGTTGAAGATGAAGAAACGACCTATAAAGCATTAATGACAACGCTGCAAGGCGGGGGATTTGCGGTACTGCACACAATGACAGGAGGGAAGGCGCTTGATCTTGCTGCGCAAGAGAAACCCGATCTCATTTTACTCGATCTTGTGCTTCCAGGATTTTCTGGCCTTGATGTACTAGCGAACCTCAAGAATAATCCCAATACGCACGACATCCCCGTGCTCATTTTAAGCCAGCTTTCTGATCAGGATAGCATCAGTCGCGGGATTACGCTCGGCGCGATGGGGTATCTCGTGAAATCAGAATATCAGCTTGACGATATTGTGAAGAAGGTAAAGGAAATACTCAAATGACATTTCGTGGATATGTATCATTCATGGGTGGAGCAACGGCGCTTTGCTGGGGCGCGGCGCTTTCCGTGCTGTATGCGGTTGATCCATTCGCAAGCGGTCTTTCGGGTATTGCGCTTTTTTATGGGAGCCTTTCACTTGCGCTTGTCGGAACGTTTGCGCTTTTTGGCATTATTGTTCGCAAGCTTTTATTTCGAGAAGAGCCGCATTTTGTGCATGTTGCAATTGCATTTCGGCAGGCAATTTTATTCGCGTTCCTTATCGTTGCGCTTCTTCTTTTTTCACGCGCGCAACTCCTCCGCTGGTGGCTCATCCTTATTCTCGTTGTTTTCTTTACGGTGATTGAGTATCTTTTACTTTCGATTTTGGAGCGTCATCCAACAACTATTATTGGGAAGGAGTAGAGCGTAATCAATACAATAATACAAGGTGTCCGTATAAAACGTGCAAAATATAAAAAACACTTTCTTCCTGATCAGGAAGAAAGTGTTTTTCGTTGTTGACATGCTACCTTACACCTCAATAACGACGGGCAAAATCATCGGTCGGCGTTCGGTTTTTTGGAAGAGGAATTGACCGACGCCATCGCGAATGCGATTCTTGATGTAGTTTTCATCGGCGGCGGACTTTCCATCTTGATCGTGGATCATCTTTTTTACGCGATGCCGCGTTTCTTCGATGAGCTCTTTATTTTCTTTCATGTAGACGAATCCGCGCGAGATAATGTCCGGGTTGCCAATGAGTTTGCCTGTGCGCTTTTCAATCGTCGCAATGACAACGATCATGCCGTCTGCTGCAAGCACTTGCCGATCGCGCAGCACAATTTGGCTTACATCTCCAACCCCGAGCCCATCCACCATGACATAATCCGTCGGGACTTTTCGATTGGTCACCGTTGCCGCTGGTCCTTCTGGTGTCATCACCAAATCTACTGCTTGTCCATTGTCGGCAATGATGAGGCGATCTTTCTGGAAGCCGATTTCTGCCGCCACTTTCGCGTTCATCCGGAGGAATGAATGGTTTCCTTCGATCGGAAAGTAGTACTTCGGTTTTGCTAAGGTCAACATCAATTTAATGTCTTCGTTTTTGGCGTGTCCACCTGCGTGCACGTCCATCATTTGATAATGAATGACCTCGGCCCCCTTGCGGAAGAGCGTATCTTTTAAGCGTTGCACCGTGCGCTCGTTTCCCGGAATGACCGATGACGAGAAGATCACCGTATCATCGGATGCAATTTCGAGATGCCGGTGTTCGCCGTTTGCAATGCGCATGAGCACCGCACGATCCTCGCCCTGTGCGCCTGTACACATGATGACAACTTTGTTTTTTGGAAAATCGTCTACCTGTGACACGTCGATGAGTGTTCCGGGAAGAATTTTCGTATAGCCAAGTTGCTGAATGATCTCGACGTTGATGCGCATGCTGTAGCCGTCAATTGCCACTTTCTTTCCAAGTTCTTGCGCGTAGCGGATCACTTGATCAATACGCGAGAGCAGTGAGGAGAACGTGCCGATGATCACGCGACCGGGCGCTGTTGCGATAATGTGTCGGATTGATTTTCCAATTTCTTTTTCAGACATTTGCTGTCCGGGTTGTCCGGCATTCGTCGAATCACCCATAAGTACGGCAATGCCTTCCATGCCGATGCGCGCAATTTTTGCAAGGTCTGCCGGTTTTTCATCTGCCGGCGTGTAATCGAATTTCCAGTCGCCTGTGTGTACGATCGTGCCGCAGGGTGTGCGTACGACAATTGCGGAAGAGTCCGGAATGTTGTGGTTGATGTGAATGAATTCTACGACAAAGTTCCCGAGCGTTAGGACGTCGTCAATGGAGACGACATGCAAATTCAACGGCGCGTTTTGAAAATCATCCTGTCGTTTTTTGATAATGGCACAGGTGAGCGGAAGACCGAAGATCGGCGGATCCCCAAGACGCGGCGAAAGATAGGGGATGGCGCCAATGTGGTCATAGTGCCCGTGCGTAATCACCACACCGCGAATGAATTTTTCGCGTCCCTTGAGACACGTGATATTCGGAATAATGTAATCAATGCCCGGCGTATCTTCTTCGGGGAATTGCAACCCCATGTCGATAATAAGAATATCGGGGTTGCCGGTTGTCGGGGTATATTCAATCATCGTCATGTTGCGACCGACTTCTTCAAGCCCGCCTAAGACGGTGATCGTTACTTTTCCTTCAGCGCCTTTGAGCACCGCCGGCGCGGGTGTGCGTTGATACGCGGAAGGAATCGGTTGTCGCGGTCCGACGGTAAAGGTTTTTTGGGCTCTGCGAGGACCTCCGCGTCCGCGTTGAAATTGTGGACGTCGTCCACTCATAGGGGGGCGGCGGTTGCGATCGGGAGTTCGGTTCGGTGTTCGTTGTTGTGGAGTCATACGCTGATCTTCATGTAACATGATGCATGTAACATGGAACAATTAAAAATTAAAAGAGAATAAAAAGTTTTGGTAATGCCCCCAAGAGGACTCGAACCTCTATGATCTTGCGACCACTAGCTCCTGAAGCTAGCGCGTCTACCAATTCCGCCATGGGGGCAAAAAATTATTTACGTTTCTTCAGTGTCCACTTTGTTCGCACGTACCAATCGGTGATTTGCGCGAATCGGTCATCGGGCTTTGCAATACGATCAACTGCAAATCCTTGGAGTATGTTGCCGATAAGATACGTGTAACTTGGCGTATACAGGAAGTCCGCAGGCAGCGTCTCTGCGAGGATTTCTTGAAAGCGTTTATATTTCGTTTCTCGTATTCCCACGTCATTGGTTCGGCGCGCATCTTCGAGTAGTGTATCTGC
>CAYHPG010000028.1:0-9960 GCA_964358625.1 uncultured Gammaproteobacteria bacterium | reverse complement strand
GCTATTCTATAAACTGCTCGGTGTTCTTGCGATCGTTCTTGGCGCCATGGTTGCGACAAATATGCTTGGACCCCTTTTCCTTTCCATCTTTGGCGGCATCTTCCCCGGCGCGCGCCAGTAACCCCCTCTCGTTATTAAGGGCTTATAGTTTAGTGGTAGAACGCCTCGTTTGCAACGAGGAGGTGGCAGTTCGATTCTGCCTAAGTCCAAAAAAAAATCTCATGCGCAACGATCGCTTACAAAAACTCCAAACACTTCTGTCCAAAAAGCGCCTGCCGGCGCTTTTTGTAACATCGCCGCAGAATGTTACCTACCTTTCCGGTTTTCATGGCTTATGTTCAACGGATGTGCTCGTTCCATGTCTCACAGACCCCGAAGTGGTGTTACTCGTGACACCACGCGCTACCTACACGATTGCCGATCCCCGATATCCAAAACAAGTCATTTCTAAAATTGTCCGATCGGACAAAAAGACAAATCATGTTGTTATTGAAAAAAATATTTTTGAAACCGTATCAAGACTTTGTAAACGATTACACATAAAAAAGCTTGGCGTTGAATACGGCGCACTTCGTGCCACGGATTTACACAAACTGCAAAAAGTATTGTTGCAGATAAAAACTATTGATACTTCGACACTCATTCCGGAACTCCGAAAAGAAAAAGACACTGCAGAAATAGCCGCACTCACCAAAGCATGTCGCGCCACTGATGCAGCGTTTACTGCACTCCTTCGCTTTATCCGTCCAGGAATGGCAGAAGGTGCGATTGCGTATTTTCTGGTTGATTTCTTTCATCGCCATTCGAACGGCCCGGCATTTGCACCCATTGTTGCATCGGGAAAAAGTGCAGCGATTCCCCACTACACAACAGACAAAACGAAAAAAATAAAAAAAGGCGAAATGCTCCTTCTTGATTTTGGCGCGCAGGTTGGCGGGTATCATGCGGACATGAGTCGAACAATTTTTGTAGGCAACGCAACGCCGCGTTTCAAAACAATATATAATCTCGTGCGTGATGCGCAAGAAAAAACAATTGCCGCCCTACAGAGTGGAATGCATGGCAAAACCGCAGATGCGATTGCGCGAACGACGCTTGCAGAGGCCGGCTATAAAAAAGAATTTTCCCACGGTACGGGACATGGCGTTGGACTCCAAATCCACGAAGCGCCAAATCTTTCGCCGTTCTCGAAAGATACGCTCAAAACAAATCACGTCTTCACGGTTGAACCCGGCCTTTACTTCCCTTCGTGGGGTGGCGTGCGCATCGAAGATACAATCCTTCTTACACAAAAAGGACCGCGTATCCTCACGCGATCCTCGAAAAAACTTATCGAAATCTTCTAAAGTGAGAGTGTAGCATTATTCTTCGAGCGAGCGCAGCGAGTCGAGAAATTAGCAAAATTTTTGCTTCTCGACTACGCTCGAAGATTAAAATTTGCCATTTTTCTACAGGCTCAAAGTAAAAAATGTCCGATCGGACACTTTTTACTTTACCGAATAATCTTCTGCATAATTTTCTCGTGAAGAATCGGATTTGCGGCGATGATGTCTTGCAGATCGCTACGCCAACTCCATGTTTTTCCTCCACTATCTGTCACCGTGCCGCCTGCTTCTTCCACAATAATATTTCCTCCTGCAACATCCCACACGGAAACGCCGAGCGTGATCGCTCCATCAAACCTGCCACATGCCGTATAACAAAGCGGGACCACGATAAACCCAGGATTAAACTGCCAGATACCGTTCTTAATCATCTGCTCGCTGATATGCAGCACGTGCTTCCGATCTGCATGATAATAGTGCGGCATAAACGGCACGACCGTATTTTCAATCTGTTCTTCGCGATTCACGGTAATTTTTTCCCCATTCAAAAAGGCACCGCTTCCTTTCACTGCCCAAAATAATTCCTGCTGCAAGGGAAGATACACCATGCCAAAGGTGACCCGATCGCCTTCCGCAAGCGCAATAGAAATTCCAAAAAACGGAATGTGCTTAATAAAATTCCTACTGCCATCGAGCGAGTCCACAATCCAAAGCCGTCCATTTTTTGATTCGGTGAATGTGGGATGCTCCTCTGTCAAAATCGCGTCTCCTGGAAATGCGCGTTGCAATGCGGTAACGAGATACCTTTCGGTTTCGCGATCTGCGTCACTTTCCGTATCACCTTTCCACTGCTTGTCATCGCCACTCGTTGTCTTTCCAAAATGTCGTAGCAAGATTTCCCCACCACCACGAATAATTTTTTCGATGGTTGCTTTCATAAGGAAGTTCTCGACTTCGCTCGAATAATAAAATATCACCCTTGCCCTCTCCTAAAAGGAGAGGGATTACTTATAATAATTTCTGTTGTTTATTTTCCACGCGTTCCGCATCATTAAAAATCCGTATCGTGCCATATTCGCCGTCATAGCCCGGAAGAATGGTAAGTTTTCCTTCGCGTACACGCCGAATACCATCAACAATACGACGATCACCGGCAATAGAAGAAAGCACATCATACGATACGTCAAGAAGCATTTCGAATTCGCTTTTTCGTGCGACCATTTTTTCGTATGCTGCCTGCACTTTTTTTGATTGTTTCCTAACACCAAACGCCTCGGCGATAATTTCTTGCAGTGGCACAATGTTTTTATACGGAATCGCACTTTTTGGTTTCTCTCCTTCTTTCCGATCCGCAAGCGTATCAATACGGTAAAGTACTCCAACCGTTACCGGTTTTTTACACTTCGGACACAAGCCCTTGTGCTTTTTTGTTTCCTGTGGCGTTAAACGCACACTGCAGGCACGATGCCCGTCCACGTGATACTTCCCCTCTTCAGGAAAAAATTCAATCGTATGGAGAAATTGTTTTTGATTTTTTGTACGAATTGCGTTTACAAACGCGTGATGCGTCAACTCCGGAAAATCAAAAACGTTTGCCTCGCGTCCCAAATTCGCAAGTGAGTGCGCATCGGAATTGGAAAGGAGTGCAATGCGATCAAGCTGCGACAAACGCCAATTCATTCCCGGATCACTCGAAAGTCCCGTTTCAATAGCATAAATATATTTTGTCGTTTCTCCAAAACATTCTTCCAGCGAATCGAAACCTGATTCCGAACCGAATACCGCAAACCATGGCGTCCACGCATGCGCGGGGACAACAAGACAATCAGGTGAGGCATCAAAAACTATCTTCGCAAGCTCCTCCGCATCCAGCCCCAAAATTGGCCGACCATCGGAATGAATATTCCCAATTGATGCGAGCTTCGTATTGATTTTTTTAACAACTTCGAGCGTTGGCGCTACCACAATGATATGCACGCGCCGCACTTTTCCACCACGCTTATAGATACAGCTAATCTCGGCTGTTGGGACAAAATAGATTTCAGATTTTTTTATCGTATAAAAGCCGCTATCGTGCGGCTGTAATTCTTTTTGCATTCCCGCAAACCATGCAGGATGCGTAAAGTCACCTGTCCCTACAAGCCCGATGCCTTTTTTTGCACACCAAACGGCAATATTTGGTAACGTCAGATCCTTCGAGCACGCGCGCGAATACCGCGAATGAATGTGCAGGTCTGCTATAACCCGCATAAACGAACAAGGAGTGGTCGCAAATCTTTTGGTCCAGCAGCAACGGTATCGGCATTTTTGAGTCCTTCCGGGGGCACAATTACCGAGAGACCAACAACAAACGCACCAAGTTCTTTTGCCTCCGTAATGCTTGTTGGAGAGTCCTCAATAACAACGCACTCGCTTGGGCTCTTACCTAATTGTTGCATAGTCAGACGAAAAAGTTCTGTATCCGTGTTCAGTGTTGGCGCGTGATGCGGCGTCACCACCACATCAAAACATGGCAAGAGATTCGTTCGCTTCAGTGTCGCATAGGCATTTGCGCTCGATGACGTAAGTGCCACCTTCACATTTTTGCTACGAAGGAACTCGAAAAGTTCGGTCATGCCCGGAAAAGGTTGCGGCGGATCAATCGCAATAAGCTGCTCAAAAATTTCTTGTTTCCGCTTCGAAAGTTCTGCGATCTTCTCTTCTGAAAGATTCCCCATGATGGTCCGAAATGCCGTGCGCCGTGTCCCGCCGCTCACTTTCATTTGATAATCCACCATCGTGAACGGCACTCCTTCCTCATCAAAAATACGCTTCCACGAAACGAAATAGTGGAAACTGCTATTAATCACCACTCCATCGCAATCAAAAATGACTGCAGTATAGGGCTTCTTCATAACGAATACAGTATAGAAAAAAATTGGAAATAAAAAAAGGGGGCAGGCAGAAACACGTTTTTTCTCTCGTCGACGGAGAGCCCACACAATCCTCGGTAAAGAAGACGATGCGGAAACGTATTTCGACCCCCGGCAGACCCAACGCGATGTCGGTTCCACCAGTTTAAGCCCCGAGCGCTGCCTCGATCTCTGCGCGCGACGGAACAGATGACCCGCCGATGCGCGTGAGCTTCAAAGAAGCAGCAATTGCTGCAGCGCGCATTGCGACGAGAAGGTGCGCGTTGTCGCAGTGCAGCACACCCGCCTCATCGTAGAGGTACGCCAGCACGGTTGCCATAAATACATCCCCGCAACCGGTCGTATCTTTCGCGTGAAGGTTCGGCGTGAGCGCATCTTGACGTACGCTTCTTCCATCTCGCGTTACTGCGAATGAACCCTTTGCCCCCATCGTGAGGACAACGAGCTCAAGCGCAGGATGCTCTGCAAAAAGGACGCGCATCATCTGCGGTGTAAAAGGAACGAGCTGTTTATGACCGAACTTCCTCTCCCAGAATCCGCGCATCTCTTCGGTCCCGAGAAAGATGATACGCGCGGGGATCGCGGCGAGCATGCCCTCTTTGATGAGCTTTCGGTTCGGTGAGAGAATTGTTCGCTTCTCGTCTCCCAGCCGAAGAAACGCTTGCATGATCGGCACTTCGTCCGGACGAACACCGGTGAAAATGCGCAACGCGTTGTCGCTCCATCCCCAGCCATTCACCCGTCCCATGATATCCGCAGGCGCGTCGTAACGCACCGGCGGTTTCGATGGAATAAGGTGGCGCCCCCCATTAGCGTAGAGGAGTACCGTTGCGATTGGCGTTTCGTCACGAACGGGAAGAAGTGTTACGCCAATACCGCGAGAGGCAAGTCGCTCCACGATATCGGCATTCCCTGGTCCGTTCTTTCCAACGGCAGCTAAAACATGCGTTTTCCATGCGTGCGCGGCAAGCGCAAGCGCAACGTTCACACTTGATCCCGCGATGACTGTCGTCGTCTTTGCGGGATCGAGCTTTTCTACTCCATCGAGGATAACTCCCTCGTGGAGATGCTCCAGATTCGCAGAGACTCCGACAAGTGCGTCCACGGGATTCCCTCCTTCAATTGTCAAGGGTTTACGCGATCTTCGTCGCGAGCTCAAGATGCTCTTGGGTATTCACCCCAATGCTCTCAAGCGGATCAAGATCCATGCTGGCGATGCGCTCGCCTTCATCAATCGCAATCCGCACGAGATCAGTAAGATAATATTCCTTCTGCGCATTTACATTTTTTAACTTTTCCAGACTCGACCATAACCACGACGCACGAAAACAGAATAAAGCGGGATTTACTTCACGAATTTCCAACTGCTCTGGCGTCGCATCTTTGCGCTCCACAATACGCACCACTTCTCCGCCTGCATTCCGAAGTACGCGACCAAACTCATAAAAGGGCTTTCGCCAATCATCAAAATCTTCCACCATAGTTGTCATCATCGTCATCACCCGATTTTCGCGTTCATATAAAAAACGCAATTTTTTAATCGTCGTCGCGTGTACAAATGGATGATCGACATAAAGAACAATAACGGCATCTGCGTGCCCTTGGAGTACCGGACGAGTCATTTTCAACGCATGCCCGGTGCCAAGCTGCACATTCTGAAAAACATATTCATACCCTTCGCCAAGCGTTGCGCGAACAAGATCTGCACCTTGCCCAACGATAATGATTGGTTTCTCATCAACATGAGAGGCATGCACCGCGTCCAATAAATATTGAATGAGCGGCCTCCCCTTTAAAAGCGCAAGGGCTTTGGGGAGTTCAGAATTCATGCGCGTGCCTTTTCCGGCAGCGAGGATGACAACACGAGTGCGCATAGTTATGGCAACGTATTCCAAAGATGTTCAAAGAGCATCTTTTGTGTTTTTGCGATTCCCTCGTCTTCAATGATGACCCCAAGTGGCGTCCCCGAACTGTCAACAGAAAGGTAAGCCGTTTTATCGCGATAAATAATAATGTATGTAGGCGCACTCGATTCCTTTGTCAACCACTTACGATCGGACAATGGTTGCTCGTCTCCTCCTTCACCGATGGCAAGAACGCGAGCATGGATTTTTCGTTTGATACGCTCTTCAGTGAACGATGGGTACGTCTTGTGCAGTGCTTCACGAATTGTCACAGAAGAATAGACATAGTACGTACGAATCTCCCGTTCTTCCATCGTATGGAGAACGTCCAATAAAATTTGTTTGACGCCATGATGCCCTTCGTAGTAACGCGCCACGGGCTTTCCTCCCGCTTTATGAAAAATAGATCGCAGCTCCGGAATCGCCGCAAGGATATCTTGTTTTGATTTTGCAAGCTCCTGTTCACGTGCAGCGATCACGTCTGAAAGCTTCTCCGGATTTTCTGCGACAAAATATTGATGTTTGTCACGATGATAATAGGCGACGAGCCCTATTGCAATCAGCTGTCGGAGAAGATCATACGTTGTGCCGCGATTCGTTCCTGCTTGCACCGCAATCTTTCGCACTGGCGACGGACCGAGTGTTAAACAGGAAAGATAGACGTGAATCTCCTTGTCTGACAGGCCTAATTTTTTTAATGCGGGTGTGATCTCCATAGTATTTTTACGGTACACCTTTACTATTTCTTTGTCAATTTTTCTTCTACAACTTTTGTGGATAATCATAAATAATGGCTAATATAAAATTAAATAATAGACAGTATTTGTCATAAAAAAACCTACAGTATAAGAAAAAGCCACCTCATGCTATGAAGTGGCGAAAAAAATCGGATGAACAATATTCTCAAGCGCTAACGCGAGTTTCTGCGGATGATGCCGCGCCAATGTTGACACGGACGCAAGGTTCGCGCCAACGAACTGCGGCTTTCCCTCTTGCGGAATATTCGCAATGCCCACCGGAAAGCGTTTCTCTTTTGCGTAACGATCAAGAATCTGCTTGGGGAGCAGCCGATCGTTGTACAGTACAACGTCAATCGTTCCTTTGCCGAGATACTCCTCGACAACTGCAAGAAAATGCTGGACGTCGTACCCGTCTGTCTCGCCGAACTTGGTCATGATGTTTGTGACCAAGATTTTCTTCGCTCCCGAAGACGCAATCGCTTCTTGCATACCTCCGGGAAGTAGCGACGGCAGAATGCTCGTCCAAACGTCTCCCGGACCCAATATGATCGTATCAGCTTCGCGAATACGACGAAGGACAAGCGCGTGCGCGCGAACATCCTTGTTTAGCCACACGCGCCGGAGCGGCGATGGTGTGCGTCCTTCGCGGAGCGCCTTCTCTCCACGCGTATCCATGTTCGCCTCGCCCTCATACTTCGTGCCGCGCTCAGATTCTGCGCAGAGCTGCACATCTTCGAGCGTAACTGGCAGCACTTCGCCGTCCACGTCGAGGATGTGGTGCATCCCGGTAAGCCCGCGCATGAAATCACCGGTATGCTCAACGAGCATGGTGAGAAGAAAATTCCCCACGCTATGTCCGCCAAGCCGCCCCTTTCCCTTCGTGCCGGGAAAACGGCGGCGCAGGAGTTCGATCAATGCCTCTTGGTTCGCTGATCGCGACAGCGCCAAAAGACACTGGTTGATGTCGCCCGGCGGCAACATACCGCGCTCCACGCGTAACCGTCCGGATGATCCACCCGAATCAGTTGCGGCGACAATCGCCGTGACATCGAACCCGGGAAATTCCTCACGAAGCTTCCGAATGGCGGTGAGAAGGGTAAAGTGTCCCGTTCCCCCGCCGATGGTCACAATGCGTTTCTTTTCTTTCTGACGCATTATTTTTTACTCCTCTTACCGTTTGGAGTCGTCCTGAAGAAATTCCTAGCGTTCAAGAAGAAGCCCCTCAATTGCTTCATGGGAAAAATAGTCAGGGAAACAGAAGCCACAGCCGCCGATGAACGATTGCCCGTCTACAGCTGTTCCTAAAAAAGTACACTGCCAAAACCCTCCAAGCTCACCAAAAAAGACATTCTGCATCCATGCGCTTCTGTTAAACGTCGCGCACAGAGAACAAGAACGTTGCCCTTCCATAATCACACCCACGATCCCCGTCACCACGTAAGTGCCGTGTACCCGCTCCACTTTCACCACCATTGAATGCTCCTCTCAAAATTTGTAAAGGTCATGCTTTTTCTTAAACCCTCCTCTGTCATATCAGAGCGCATGGAAAAAGTCAATCCCGCACCAGTTGTTCATTCTCCATTTTTTTCGATTCTCAAAAATACGATTTTTACATTACAGGCAACTGGTGCGGGATCAACCCGCATGGTACAATATCTCTGTATGAAAATTATTGTCTTCACTGGAGGTGGTATTGCTCCGGCGCTCAATGCGACGCTTTATGGCATCATCACCGAAGCGCAAAAACGACGCTGGCAAATTTTTGGCGGGATTTTTGGTTGGGCGTCGCTCTTGCCGCAAGGAAAAATGATCAACCTCTCGCGCACGAATGTACATGCAATTCAAAAACAAGGAGGGAGCTTCCTTCGTTCCTCGCGCACAAACCCTTTCAAAGACTCCGCAACGACAGCGAGCGTTCTCCGCACGATAAAACGAAATCGCTTTGACGGTATCATTCCAATTGGGGGAGACGACACGTTAGGCGCCGCGCATCGTCTTGTACAACAATATCATCTACCTATTATCGGCGTTCCGAAAACGATTGACAACGATCTCGCATGCACCTATTTCACTCCCGGATTCCCGACCGCCGCGGCAACACTTGCGCGCTATACCGATACATTGAAACAAGCAGCGTACGGCGCAAAGCGTATTTTTATCATCGAAGTAATGGGCGGAAAAGCAGGATGGCTTTCCACTGCAGCCGCGCTTGGCGGCGCTGACTGCATTGTTCCTCCAGAATGCCCGACATCTCTTGCGCACCTGATTACGCTCACCAAAAAACGATATAAAGAAAACGGCTCGTGTGCCGTTGTTGTTGTTTCACACCAATCACGCATTGGAAATTTAAAAAGCACCTACGCAGTACAACGTGACGCATACGGCATTAAGCGCGCCCATCTCATTAGTATTCCACTGCGCGATGCGATTGAAAAACGTCTTGGCATTGAAACATTGATTGCGCTTCCTGCAAATATCGTCAGTGCCACCGATCCCATTCCACTCGACCAACAATCCGCAGAAGCAATTGGTCGATATGCCGTAGGGCTTATCGCTCAAAAACGCTATGGGAACATGGTTGCAATTAACAAAACATTACGCCCTCTGGCTATCCCGCTTGCACGCGCAGTTGCAAAAAAATCGTATCACACGCTTACTCCCAGCGACTTTGATTTCAAAAATCTTCAGCCAAGACCACCGCTCATGCGCTATCTTGAAACAGTCACCGGACTTCCACACAGTACCGAAAAACCCTACGCACAATTTTTAAAAAAATTCGTGAAAAAAACTGACTCACGATGAGTCAGCGCGTTGCGTTAGGCGTGCGCAGCTGTGAAAGATGCCAGAGCAACTGTTCACGGCTGGGCATCCCTCCATGTCCGCCCAAGGCCATGATATTGCTCGTTGCGGAAAACGCCGCAACAGAAAGGGACTCTTCGGGAGTACACCCTTCGTGCCGCCCGAAAACGAATCCGAGAAGGAACGCATCACCCGCGCCCGTTGTATCAACCGCCTTCGGCGTTGCGGGATGGATTTTGCCTTCGTAGTATTTCCCATCAATCACCGCAACCGATCCTTG
>CAYHPG010000027.1:0-10030 GCA_964358625.1 uncultured Gammaproteobacteria bacterium | reverse complement strand
CGGCGTGTTGCAGGTGAAAACGTTGAACTGGTGCATCTTGCGGAACTCGTTCATTCGCTTGGCCGTAGAGAATATGCATTTGTCCCGGGCGATTGCGGTGCGCTCACCGAGAGTCTGTCTGAATCAGAACTTTTCGGGCACACGCAGGGCGCATTCACGGACGCACGGTCGGTGAAAATAGGGCTGATCCAGGCTGCTGATTGTGGCACGATTTTCTTTAATGAAGTCGCGAACATGTCGCTATCGTTGCAGGCGAAGTTTCTGCGGATCCTGGAAAAGCGATCGTTCCGGCCGGTCGGCGGCGTCAGTGAATACCCGGTGACTGCACGTATTATTGCAGCGACGAATGCGGACCTAGAGGCAGCAGTGAAGCGCGGTGCACTCCGTTCAGACCTCTACCATCGGCTGAACGGGATTACGTACGTGGTACCACCGCTCCGTGACCGGAGCGCAGACATCATGGCGCTCGCTGACCATTTCTTCAAGGAGGAGCAGTGGGTGCTGCGGTTCACCCTCGAAGCGGCCGCGGTTATGACGAATTACCACTGGCCGGGAAACGTGCGCGAGCTCCGGAATGCAATTATCCGTGCTGCATTCGAGGTGGATGGGCGCGGCGAGATCGATGTCGCGCATGTGCATCCGTACCTCGCGGGGGTCGGCGATCGGGAACTCCAGACGCTCGATGAACTCGAGCGGAACTACCTCCGCGATGTGTTGCGGAAGTGTTGTGGAAACATCCCCGCAGCCGCCGCGATCGCTGGCATTGGGAAAAGCACGATGTATCGTTACGTCGAGAAGTTCCAACTTCGGGACTACGTCGATGGGGTGAAAGGCGAATAACGAGCGTATCCCGATAGCAATGCTATCGGGATTTTTTATATAGTGTTTGGGGTTGATTTTTTTATCCAATGCGTTTTCTTCCGTTGATTCGGAAATCTCACGATCGTGAGATTTCCGAATCAGTTGTTTTTGCTCCTTGTTTTCTTTTTTCGTCTTCTTTTTTCGTTTTCTGCCTTCTTCTTTTGTGTTTCTGTCTTCTGTTGATTCTTTTATTAAAAAACGCTATAGTACAGGGCATGAATATTCGAATAAAAACCACTGAAGAAATAGCCAAAATGCGCGATGGCGGACGGATTTTGGCGACGATTTTGGGAGAGCTTGCGGCGATGGTAAAACCGGGAGTTACCACTGGCGAGCTTGAAGCGTACGCAAAAAAACGCACGGAGGAGCTCGGAGCGCTTACTGCTTTTGAAGGATATACAGCGCACGGTGCAGCACCACCGTTTCCCTCGTGTATTTGTATTTCGGTGAATGAAGAAGTCGTGCATGCGCCTGCACTTCCATCGCGTACGTTGAAAGAAGGAGATATCGTTGGGATCGATTATGGTGTGCGCTATCCAAAGGAGAACGGATTCTATACCGATATGGCAGTAACTGTTGGTGTTGGCACGATTACTCCAGAGGCACAGAAGCTTATGACGGTTACGCGTCGTTCGTTATTACAGGCCTTGAAGCACGTGAAGCCCGGAAAAACCGTGAACGATATTTCTCGTGCGGTGCAACGGTTTGTTGAACGTAACGGATTTTCCGTGGTGCGTGAACTCGTTGGGCATGGTGTTGGGCACGAAGTGCACGAAGATCCGCGCATTCCAAATTTTTTTGATCCAACAATGCCAAAAGTGATTTTGAAAGAAGGCATGTGCCTAGCAATTGAGCCCATGGTTACTGCAGGCAAGCCGGATGTGGAAACGCTTTCTGATGGATGGACTGTGGTAACGAAAGATAAAAGTCTCGCGGCGCATTTTGAGTTGACAGTGGTGGTGACGGCGGGTGGGTATCAAATTTTGACACAGATTTAAAAACAGCTCGGGGTCCCCGCAATGAGTCACCCCTTCGCCTTGCGTAGATTAATGAAAATTTTATCCCTTGATTATGGAGATAAGCGGATCGGGCTGGCGCTTGGTGATGCGCAGGCAGGCGTTGCTGTGCCGTACGGGATTTTGGAAAATCAGGGGAGGACGTACGTCTTACATCAATTAAAAGTACTTATTAAAAAAGAGGACATTGGAAAAGTGTTGATTGGCATCCCACTAGCGCTCCATCGAGAACGGAATGCAGATACGATGCGATTAAAAGACGTAGTAAATGCGCAGATGCAAAAGGTACTTCGTTTTATTGATGATGTGCGGAATGCTGTTACTATTTTTGTAGAAACTATCGACGAACGTCTTTCTACACGTGAAGCAGATAATCGCACGAAGGGACAAAAGAAGAGCGATATCGCATCACGCGATGCGATCGCCGCAACAATAATTTTGCAGAATTATTTAGACAAATCCGAAGTATGAAATCCGATGAAACTTCGGAGATCGTATCTCTGTAAATTTACAGAGATACGATCTCTGGAATTTATTCGAATTTCGAATTTTGTGATTACCACTCCTTCCATTCTTCTTCGTTCCCGTGATGTTGGCGAGGCAGATCGTCTCTACACGTTCTACACCCGTGATCACGGAAAGATCGAAGCGCTTGCCACCGGCGTGCGGAAAATAAAAAGCAAATTGGCAGGGCACTGCCGTGAAGGCGCGGTGATCCAGTGTTCTTTTTTCCCCGGGCGCCAACACATGCGTCTTGTGCACGCGGCAATCAATCGGCAGTATGCGTTCGCGGACAATCTCGACTCGTTTGCCGCCGCAGGATGCGCGTGCGAAGCGGTGGATACGATTATTAAACCCGCGGTGACGGATGCGGTAATTTTTGATCTGCTCGTTCGGCTTTTTAAACGTTTAGAAGAGCGAGCTACCGCATCGAACGTGCTTTTGCATGCGTTTCTTTTTCATCTGTTTACCGCGCTCGGGTATCGTCCGCCGGCATCGTTGCGTTTACCAAAAAACGACCTTTCGCCGTTACTTCGCTCTGAACCCATTATCCATCCGTTGCAAAGCGAAGCGTTTTTACGGTATAGTAGAAATGGTGTTGTGGGGAGTATTGAAAAGAAGGAGGCTATCGCATGAGTGACGACTCATTGTTTGTTCCTTTCCAATCGGTCATCGCGCACGAACGGAAGGAGAAATCCTATGTTTTTCGCAAAGGGTTTGCGGAATACTCGTGAAAGTGTTATTGCAGCAGTGCGTTATATGCGCACGCCGGTTGCTTGGCACATTGATGCGTCATGCGCCGAAGCGCGACGCGAAATACTGCAAGAGTGTGTGCGATTTCTTGCGCCACACGGGAGCATGTTCAGTTTTTCTTGGCGGCTGCAGGAAAAAATGTTGCGCGATCTCGTAGATTTTGCGCATCACGATTTTCCCCACCATTGTTGTTTGCTTGATGGTCGGGATTGCCGTCCGGAAGAGGCGAAAAAGTTTGTTTCGCTTCTTCGCGAGCTTGGAGTGCAGGGATGTATTGTTTCGGAGGCGATTGCGCCACAGTGTTGGAAGCATGATCGTTTTGTCTTCATGACGGGCAATGGTTCGCCAAAAGAGCTTGCGGAGAAAGCGGCAGGCAAATCGCGGTTCAATACGCGAGGGCGGCAGAACGTTGGTTGCGCTTTTTTTCCCCAGATTCCTTTTCTCCTCTCATCGTTTTTGGAGAAAAATGCGTATCTGTTAGCGCTCATCGAACAGCCGGAAGCTATGCGCGAATTTCTCGGATACGCGGGATTCGTCTCGTTGCCTTCTTTTGCGGCAGGGAAGTGCATCATACAACTGCCGGTGACGACGGCATCGTTCATGCGTCTCAATAAGGAGAATGGGCGTTCCGACGAATGGATCGTGCAGATCGCAAAAGAGCTGTGCTATTGCTTCCAAGCGTGTATGGCGCCTAAAACAGCGGTGATTTGATGCGCGTGCGTCGAGGATAGGAGGTTCCTCCATGGGCAGATTGATTTCAAATGGCGTTGGGCGCGGGTCGTCATTGCAAGTGCGAGAGCAACCGCGGAGCAACGCAAAACCGATGATTTTCGCAAGGAGCTCTGCTCGTATCGTAAGACCGTTGCGACCGAAGCCCGTTAGGAAGCAGTAGAGAAGGAGCGCAAAAACGATGCCGATCATCACGTGTGCGGACGGATGCGCAACACATTCGCTGATTACGTCATTGTTCATTGAGGACGGAAAGGAGCATGTCAGCGTTCCCGAATTCAGAGATACTGTCGCGCAGCTTTGGAATGTCGTCATGAATGCAATCCACGCAGATCTCTTGCGCGCAACGCCGACCCGCGCATGGGGAAGAAATGTGCTTTCAGTTATTGTCTTCCCAAGCGGTGCTCCACTCATTGAGGGATGCAGAAGACAATTTCCCGAAATACAATTTATGTTCATTGTGAAGGAACGCCTCATCCCTGATCATGAAACGCCGCCGCAGATTTTTGATCTTGGCCATGCTGCGAGCGGGATACAATTAGCGGTTGTCTGCGATCCAGTCATCGCAACGGGAAAGACGATGTGCGAGACGATCGATGTTCTTGAAAAAGATCATGGCATACCATCGGAGAATATTGCCATCGCGACGCTTTTCTGTGCGAAAGAAGCGGCGAGGCGTTTTTGCGAAAAACATCGGTTGTATCTTGTAACAAGCGATGGCCATGTCGAGAGGAATATGCTCGTGCCAGGCCCTGGGCATTTCAGCAAGCGCTGGTGCGGCATGTTGTGAGGAGAGAAACTATGCACGAGGGTGATGGTGCGGCCATCCCCTCATTTTTTTTAAATACATGGTGCCCATGTAATTCTTTGCATGAGTACCATGTTCGCACTGGCGGAGCCGGCCATGCAGATTGAGGATTGATCTTTCGTATATTTTTTTCTATACTTATCGGTACCATGAAACACCGCATTTTTATCTCCGATATTGCCGCACACAAGGGGAAATCGGTGACGCTCGCAGGATGGGCGTATAACTTCCGTTCCTCCGGTAGCATTTATTTTTTGCAACTGCGCGACGGCGCGGGGCGTATTCAATGTGTTGTGTCGAAAAAGGATGTGCCGGAAACGGTGTGGAGCGCGTGTCAGAAACTCACGATTGAGTCGTCCGTTATCGTGCATGGCGTCGTGCAAGAAGATAAACGATCGCCAACTGGTTTCGAAATACAGGCAACCGCGGTTGAACTTGTTACTCTCTCACAAGAGTATCCGATTGGTAAAAAAGAACACGGTACGGATTTTCTGATGGACAATCGTCACTTGTGGCTCCGTTCTTCGCGTCAGGAAGCGATTTTGAAAATTCGTGATGAGATCATTTTTTCATGGCGAGAATTTTTTCGGACAAAGGGATTCATTTTAACGGACTCGCCGATTTTCACACCAAACGCGTGCGAGGGGACATCAACACTTTTTGAAACAGATTATTTTGACGAGAAGGCGTATTTGACACAATCTGGCCAGTTGTATCTTGAAGCAACATCCGCGGCGCTTGGGAAGACGTATTGTTTTGGCCCTACGTTCCGCGCGGAGAAATCAAAAACGCGCCGGCATTTGACGGAGTTTTGGATGCTTGAAGCGGAGGCGTCGTTTTTTGATTGGCAGGATAATATGGCATTGCAAGAGGAGCTTGTTGCATATACTGCGAAGCAAGTGCTTACGAACCGTCCAGATGCGTTGAAGATCCTCGAGCGTGATACAACCGCTTTACAAAAAACCGTAGAAGGGGAATTTCCGCACGTACATTACGACGATGCAATCAAACAATTGCAAGGGCTTGGTTCCGACATCACATGGGGCGATGATTTTGGCGGTGATGATGAGACGATTTTGACAAAACAATACGACCGTCCGATTTTTGTGCATCACTACCCGACGCACGTGAAGGCGTTTTACATGAAGCCGGATCCGGAGAATCCAAAGCAAGTATTGAATAATGACATGCTTGCTCCTGAAGGATATGGCGAAATTATCGGTGGCTCACAGCGTATTGATGACTTGGCGCTTCTTGAAAGTCGCATCAAAGAGCACAAGTTGCCGATGGACGCATTCAAGTGGTATCTCGATCTTCGTCGCTACGGTTCAGTGCCGCATTCGGGTTTTGGTATTGGCCTTGAGCGTGCGGTTGCATGGATCTGTGGGCTTGAACACGTGCGAGAAACAGCGCCTTTTCCGCGGCTTATTAATAGACTTTCTCCATAACCATGATACAGGTAACAAAACACGGCGTATTGCTTGAAGCAACAAAAAACCGATTTGAAAATCAAGCGGTGTTGAATCCGACGTGTTATCAAAACGGCAATACCGTCCATATGTATTATCGTGCAGTGCATGAGGGGAACTATTCGAGCATTGGTTATGCGCGACTTGATGGACCGCTTACGGTTGTTGAACGATTTCCGGAGCCGTTGCTGTCGCCAAAATTTTCATATGAAAAACACGGCGTTGAAGATCCGCGCATTGTTTTCCTTGATGGTCTCTATTATCTATTTTATACGGCGTATGATGGCCGTAATGCGCGAGCGGCGTATGCCACGAGCAAGGATGGGAAAAAATTTACCAAACGCGGAGTGCTTTCGCCATCAATTACCTATGACCGCGCAGAAGACGTTTTTCGGCAGTCGAAATTGATGGAGCGCTATTCTTTTTTTGAATCCTATTACAAGGATAAGATTGGTCCGGATGTGTTGCTCTGGGAGAAAGACACGTGTTTATTTCCAGAAAAAATTGGTGGAAAATTTGCGCTTCTGCACCGTGTTCTTCCGGGCATGCAAATTATTTATTTCGATGATTTTACTGAACTCACCAGCGATTATTGGGAGAGCTATCTTGAGCGTCTTGCGGAAACAATCGTATTGAATCCGGCGTTCGCATATGAATCGCGCAATATTGGCGCTGGCGCGACGCCCATCCGCACCGAAAGAGGCTGGCTCCTCATTTATCATAGCGTTGAGGATTCAAATGATGGAAAGCGATATCATGCATCTGCCGCACTCCTTGATATTGCGAACCCACAGAAAATTATTGGGCGACTCAAGGAACCGTTATTCTCTCCGACCGAATCATACGAGAAACATGGCGATGTATCGAACGTGGTTTTTCCCGAGGGTACGGCGCAATTTGATGGCCGTCTCTATATTTACTACGGCGCTGCTGATAGTCGCATCGCGGTAGCGTCGGTCAATCTTGAGGAGCTTCTTTCAGAACTTACTTCTGCATAAATGCAAAACGAACAACGCCCGATTGTCGTTTTCATGTCGAGTTACCCGCCGCGAGAGTGTGGTATTGCAACGTTTACTGAAGATCTTGTGCACGCTATTGGCGCAAGTAACCCTCCATTCGTTTCCAAAATTCTTGCGCTCAATGACACAGCGACGAGTTTTTATGCGTATCCCCAAGAAGTTTTTTTGCAGATTACTGATGCAGATGAACGTGCGTATATTAATGCAGCTGAAATTATTAATCGGTTGAAACGTGTTGTTGCGGTGAATATACAACATGAATTTGGTCTTTTTGGTGGACCGTGGGGTTCGCACCTTCTGGGTTTTGTAACGCGGTGTAAAAAACCGATCATTACGACCTTTCATACGGTTCTTCCCAATCCCTCCGATCGTCAACGAACGGTGATGCAGCTCCTTCTCAAAAAATCCGCGCAGTGTATTGTCATGACAAGGAGCGCGCGAGAGATTTTACGATCAGTATATGGCGCGACAAAAGCAGTAACGGTCGTGCCGCACGGCATTCCGGACGTTGCATTTGAAAAAAGTGATCGCGCGAAAGAAACGCTTGGACTTGGACATCATCTGGTGCTCTCCACTTTTGGTTTATTGAATGAAGGCAAAGGGATTGAATATGTTCTTGATGCGTTGCCGGAAGTTGTGCGGCGATTCCCGCACGTCGTGTATCTCGTGATCGGTGAAACGCATCCAGTGGTACGTCGAAAAGAGGGGGAGCGATATCGCAAAATACTTATGCGTCGTGTACTCCACCTGCGACTCGAAGAACATGTAAAATTTTATGATCGTTATTTGCCGCTTGAAGAGATTTTACAATTTTTACGCGCAACAGACATGTACATTGCCTCTTCTCTTGATCCCAACCAAACAGTAAGCGGGACTCTTGCGTATGCATTAGGAATGGGACGCCCGGTTATTGCAACCTCATTTTCTCACGCCAAAGAAGTTGTCGTTCCTTCTGTGGGAGCATTAGTTCCTTTTCGTGATTCGAAAGCCATAACAGAAAAACTTTTATTACTTGCGGGGAATGAACATCTTCGTGCGAAAATGGAAAAGAGCGCATATGCAAGCACAAGGAATATGGTATGGCAGAAAGTTGCAGCGACGTATACACGTATGCTTACGGCGCTTTCAGCGACAGAGCAACCAGCAGCATCGTTCGCGCTTCCTGCCATAACATTGAAGCATTGCGAGCGTCTCACAGATACACATGCTCTGGTACAGTTCGCAAGAGGCGTTGAACCAGATACATCGTCTGGATATACCGTTGATGATAATGCGCGCGCGCTTATTGCGGCTGCAATGTATTACGGGAAGACTCGTGAAGAGAGCGCTTTGTCGCTTGTGCGTCGTTCTATTGCATTTCTTGCATACGCGCAAAAGAGTGATGGAAGTTTTTTCAATTATATAAATAAGGATCGGCGCCCGACGCGTCAAAATCGAGAAGAAAATACCAACGATGCGAATGGTCGCGCGATATGGGGGCTTGGCGTTATTATCGCGTCAGAGCATATTCCACTTGATATTCGCCAGAGCGCAGAAGTTCTTTTACGAAAAGCATTACCCGCCATTACACACAATGCGCAAATTCGCACGATTGCTTTTGCGCTTTTGGGAATTGCAACGATTGCACATGCGCGTCATGGTGGGCGATATGTCACACTCATTCGAAAATTTGCTGATAGTATCGTTGAACGGTATATAGCGAACGCATCGTTTGATTGGCAATGGTTTGAACAGGGTCTTACCTATGCGAATGGTGTGATTCCGCATGCACTCATCGCCGCATATCGCGTCGTGCATAATGATCATTATAGAAATATCGCAAAGAAGACAATCGATTTTCTTATTCAAAAAACGCTTGCGGATACGGTATACATGCCGATTGGAAACAAGGGATGGTGCACGCGCGATGGACGCTGTGCGCATTTTGATCAGCAACCGGAAGATCCCGCAGCAATGACGATGGCACTTTGTGCGTTATATGAAGCGACAAAAGAAGAGCAGTATCGTATGTATGCATTGCGCACGTTTCATTGGTTCCTTGGAGAGAACGTATTGCGTCAATCGTTGTATGATGCGGCGAGCGGCGGCTGTCATGATGGGCTTTCGCCAACTGCGGTGAATCCGAATGAGGGTGCTGAATCAACCGTAAGCTATCTCCTTGCTCGTCTTACCATCGAACCGTATGCGGCATAAAGCATTCCTTTTTCTTTTTGTTGTGGTGATTTTTTTTACGCCGTTCTTTGCGCGTGCGGAATCTTTGGCGGCACAAGGCGACGACATCGAACAGCAAATTACGGAAAAACGCGCGGAAGTGGAACGCCTTGAGAAAGAGATTGAAGCGTATCGATCGAATATTACAAAAAAACAAGGCGAGGAGAAAACTATCGCGCGGGCGGTTGCACTTTTGCAGGAGCGCATCAAAAAATTAAATACAACGATTCGGTCGCTTCGAGCGCAACTTGAGGAGATTCAATTACAGATTCGAAAAACAAAGCGGTCAATTACCACAACAGAGGATGCGATCGAAGAAAGAAAAACTGCGCTTGCGGAACATATTCGCGTGCTTGATCAGTATGAAGAAAAGCGCACGCCCATTTTTTTTCTTTTTTATACCGCACGCTTTACGGACGTGCTCGAGGGGCTTCGTGATGTTTTTCTTCTTGAGCAACGGACGAAAGAAAACGTCGATGCATTGCGTGTGCTTATTGGCCAACTTTCGGAGAAGAAGGTAGAATTGGAAGAGCGTGAAGATGAACAGGCGCAATTGCTTGCGCTTGAAGTACAGCAGCAGCAGGAGACGAAACAGAAAGAAGCGGAAAAAGAGACGCTTCTTCAAGAAACACGCAAAGAAGCTAAGCGTTTGAAAAATCTTAT
>CAYHPG010000026.1:0-10123 GCA_964358625.1 uncultured Gammaproteobacteria bacterium | reverse complement strand
TCCGGTGGCCGCCCCTTCGTACGGCACCACTTGCGAAGGGTGATTATGCGACTCCATCTTGAACACGGCGGCGAAGATGAGACGTATCATTTTAAAGAAGACGATTTGTATTTCGTCGGTACGTCTGAACAGTCCGTTGGCCCGATGCACATGGATGAGGTGTTTGCGGAAAAAGATTTGCCACGGCGCTACGTCGCGTTTTCAACCTGCTTCCGTCGCGAGGCAGGAACATACGGCAGAGACACGAAGGGTATTTTGCGCGTGCACCAATTTGATAAAGTGGAAATGCTTACGCTCGTAAAGCCTGAAGATTCAGACAAAGAGCACGAATATCTTTTGGGTATTGAAGAGAAGCTCATGCAAGCGTTAAAGATTCCGTATCACGTCGTGAAAATGTGCACAGGTGATCTTGGTGATCCTGCCGCACGAAAGTATGACATTGAAGCGTGGATCCCGTCCGAAAATAAATATCGCGAGACACATTCAACATCAAACTGTACTGATTTTCAATCCCGCCGATTAAATATCAAATTCAAACGTGAAAAAACAAATCTGAAATCTGAAATCATAAATCATAAATTAGAATACGTCCACATCCTAAACGGCACGGTCTTCTCTATGAACCGCCCGATCATTGCTATTCTTGAAAACTATCAGCAAGCCGACGGCTCCATTTTCATCCCAGACGTTCTGCAACCCTACATGGGAGGAAAGAAAAAAATCGTTTAAAATCCCATTCTTGCGTGAATTTGGAGAGTATGCTATATTGAATTTATGCAAATTCAGCGGCATATCACTAAAGAAATAACAGAAAAACTCGTCAAAGGAGATAAGGCGATTATTCTTTATGGTCCGCGGCAAACTGGCAAGACGACTCTCTGCAATACGATTATCAAAGAACTTGGATTGAAAACGCTTTCCATCAATGCGGACGAACAACGGTATATTGATGTCCTTGCAAGCCGTGATAGCCGCAAGCTCATGCAACTGGTTTCCGGGTATGAGCTTCTTTTTCTAGACGAAGCACAGCGCGTTCCGAATATCGGCATCAACCTTAAAATTCTCATTGATCAGGTAAAGGAGCTCAAAATTCTTGCAACAGGATCATCATCCTTTGAACTCGCAAATAAAATTGCGGAACCGCTTACCGGAAGAACGTGGACATATCATCTGTACCCGATTGCGGAGCTCGAGCTTGCCAAGCATGCTAATCATTATGAACTCCAGTCGCAACTGGAAGACCGTCTCATCTGGGGGTCGTATCCGGAAATTTTTCGTCTGAGCGGATATGCGGAAAAAGAACAGTACATGCGGCAACTCGCCTCTGATTATCTGTATCGGGATCTTCTCACCTTCAATGGTATCCGCCACGCAGATAAAATCCGTAACGTTCTCAAACTCCTTGCGTTTCAAATTGGTAACGAAGTATCATTGAACGAGCTTGCGCGGCAACTTGAAATGAGTAAGGAGACGGTTGCGCGCTATCTTGATCTTCTTGAAAAAACTTTTGTTCTTTTTCGTCTTACTGGTTTTAGTCGCAATCTTCGAAAAGAGGTGACGAAGATGAATAAATACTATTTTTATGACGTCGGTATTCGCAATGCAGTGATTGACAATTTCAAACCGCTTGATTCTCGCAACGATGTTGGGCATCTTTGGGAGAATTTTTTTATTATGGAGCGTGTTAAGCGGAATGCGTATACGCATCACACGGTAACGCCGTATTTTTGGCGCACGTACACGGGTGCGGAAATTGATTATATTGAAGAAGGGGAGGGGAAACTCGATGGTTTTGAATGCAAGTGGGGAAAAGAAAAAAGTCGCGCTCCCAAAGCGTGGAACGAAACATACGCCAATGCAACTTGGACACTGGTGCATCAAGACAATTGGCTCGAATTCGTCCTCTAATGTTTCATTGTAACGATCATCGAAAACTATCCGCAAACCGACGGCTCGATTCTCATTCCGGAAGTTTTGCAAAAATATATGGGTGGAAAGAAAAAAATATGAAGGACAGACGACTAAATCCGGAAGAAGCAGAACGACAAGCAGCACGCATGCAAGAATTAACAGGGAAACATGCAACAAAAGAAGATTATGAAACTGCTGACGTACTTCTCACCAAAGAGGTTATTTATGATAAAAAAAAAAGAGAGCAGTCGTTGAGAGACGGCAAAGTTACCATTATACCACCGGAGGGTGATAAAGCTTTCATGATCGGTTTTAAAGCAAAAAATGAAAAAGAGTATTGGGTGTTTAATGCTGCAGCACAAGAAGCTACCAAAGAGTACGGCGGTTTTCATCAAGTGGGACATAACGGATATAAGGAATCAGACGGACGTACCGCATGGGAATTATGGCAGGTAGATAAGAACGATTGGCGAGAAACACTCGAGGTAAAAGAGAAGGTTGAGGATGCTATGGAAGACGCAGAAAAAACCTATGAAGACCTCTATGAATGATTGAATGAAGATCTAGATACATCATGACAAAACAAACCATCATTTTTCTCCACGGGTGGGGCAAGTCGGGCGAGACGATGCAACCACTTGCATCGTTGTTTCGTGAAAAGGGGTATGCCACGTATACGCCCGATTTTCCGGGCTTTGGCGGTGCTGAGCCACCACAAAAACCATGGCGCGTGGATGATTATGTCGAATGGTTGAAGCAATACCTCGACGAGAAGAAGCTCTCACGAATTATTCTCGTAACGCAATCATTTGGCGGGCGCGTGGCAATAAAATTCGCGGTAAGGTATCCGCAGTATCTTGAAAAACTTATAATGATGGGCGCGCCCGGCATGAAAGAAAAACTTTCTTGGAAACGCTGGCTCTTGAAACTCATAATCCGTTTCGGCAAATGGTGGCTCAAGGGCGCGACGTGGGAACTGTGGGTGCCATGGATCTTGCGAAAATATATTGAACGAAAATTATCACAGCTTGATTATTTTCGTGTACAAGGTGTTATGCGCGCAACGCTTACAAACGTCGTGAATGAAGACTTGCATCCGTACCTCAAAAAGATAACAACACCAACGCTTCTTGTGTGGGGCGAACATGATGAATTTGTTCCGCTGTCCATCGGTCGCGCAATGCAAAAAGCAATCCCCGGCACACAACTCGTGGTGATCCCGAACGCAAAGCACGGAATCTACCGCACACATTCCGCCGAAGTTGCACAACATATCTTTGCCTTCCTACTCAAATAATACATTTACTTCCATGCACTAGTGTATGGAAGTAAATGTAGAAAATGAATTTTAGCTTTATCGATATTGTAGTTTTTACGATGACGGGAATCCGTATACTTGAACGGACGTTTTTCCATGTATACAAATGGCAACTCAAAGAATATCGATGGGATCGCTACCGCGCGTTTCTTCGATCGCGAGAGGGGGCGTGGCTTCTCCTGCATCCGTGGTATTGGCTCGGCGTTGGATTGTATAGTATGACTGGATTTTACAGAATAGACAGATCGATTTTCTTTCTTGATAGCTTAGCATACGCAATGGCGTTCTATCCTATATTTTCTGGCGTACTATCCTTTGTTCGTATATTTCGGCGCAACATTCGTTACCCGAAGCCGACAGGGAGAGCGTCAGCTATTACAGTCCTTGCGCTTTTTTCCCTCCTTGTTCCTGTGATTCTTTCTTATATTTATAATCAATTTCTTTTTAACAATTATTCACCTGCATTTTCCATACTCCTCCGCTCTCTTTACTGGTTGCTCTACTATGCTCCGATCGGCGCACTCGTTGCAACACCATTGATTGTCACATTTTTTGTTTATTGCACCTCTTTTCCCGCAAACTATTTTAAACGTCGCACGATAGAAAAAGCGAAGACAAAAATGGCATCATTACCAAATCTGAAAGTCATCGGCATTACAGGTAGCTATGGCAAATCGAGCACAAAAGAATTTCTCGCAACGATTCTCTTTACAAAATATAAGGTCTGCAAAACGCCTGCGAATCGCAATTCGGAAATCGGCGTGGCACAAACAGTGTTGCGTGATCTGAAGCCCGAACATGAAATTTTCATCGTCGAAATGGGCGCCTATCGTAGGGGTGAAATCAAAGCAATCTGCGATATCGTACAACCAACGATTGGCGTGCTCACTGCCATTAACGAACAGCATCTCGCGCTTTTCGGTTCACTCGAAGAGACGAAAAAAGCGAAGTATGAACTCATTGAAGCGCTTCCAGAAAATGGTCTTGCGGTTTTTAATCTCGATAACAGCGCGACACGATCACTTGCCGATGAAACGTTAAAACCGAAACGCACCTATTCGACCGAACGTCCTGCGGATGTGCGTGCCTCTGCCATCACGGTCCAGTCAGAAAAACTTTCTTTTATTACAGAGATCGTATCTCTGGAATCGAGAGATACGATCTCCCCATATCGAATAGAAGCGAATCTTCTCGGCAGTTTTCATGTCTCTAATCTTCTTGCCGCGATTACTGTCGCACAGTCGCTCGGCATGACATCTCAAGAGATCAGCGAAGCAGTAAAAAACATCGCACCACTCAATCATACAATGGCTCTACATCATCATCCAAGCGGCGCGCTCATCATTGATGATTCCTACAGCGCAAATCCCGACGGCGTGCTGGGGGCGCTTGCCCACCTCAAAACGATTCCTCGCCAATACAAAGTGCTTGTGATGATGCCAATGATTGAGCTTGGGGGCACCGACAAAGACGCCCATCGCAGAGTAGGGGAGCACATGCGGCATTCGTGCGACCTCGTCATTATGACGCAAAAGAATTTCGGCAGAATAATACGAAAAGCAAGCGGTCTCTCGCATCAAAAATTACTTTTCCTTTCTTCGCCAAAAGCAATTTTGAACACACTGCAACCCTATTTGAATCAAAATAGCGTCATCCTTCTTGAAAATCGTATTCCATTGTTGATCATAAAAACATTAACAGATAACACACAAAAAATATGATGCAATTCATGCTTAATAATTCGATACTCATGCTCGTTGGCGTTGCGTGGTCGCTCGTATGGAAGGGTGTGGCGCTCTGGCGTTCGGCTCGCCGCAATGATCTTTGGTGGTTTGTCGCAGTATTAGTGATCAATACTTTGGGTATCTTAGAGATTATCTATATCGTATTTTTTAGCGAGCGACCAAAACAGTCTGCAAAATAATGAAACCAATTTTTATTTCGTTATCTCCCAACGTAGAGAAAGAAGATCGACATCTTGCATGGCGTTTGCTTTTACAACCATGGAATTGGCGTAGTGGTAGTGCGATAGGGGAATGCGAAGAATGGTTTAAGAATTATTTCGATGTTCCGTATGCGTGGGGAGTAAACAGTGGTCGCTCCGGTCTTTTTTTAATTTTGCAAGCGCTTGGCATTGGGGAAGGGGATGAAGTTTTACTGCAAGCGTTTACGTGCAACGCGGTGCCCAATCCCGTACTTTGGGTCGGCGCAACACCGATCTATGTTGACGTTGACGAAGACTCGCTTAATATTGATTCGGTTGATTGTGAAAAAAAAATTACACCGCGCGCGAAAGCGATTATCGTTCAGCACACGTTTGGGTATCCGGCGGATATGGATCGCATTCTCGCAATTGCAAAAAAACATAATCTCGTCGTGATTGAAGATTGTGCGCATGCACTCGGCGCGACATACACCCCCACCTCACCTCCCCCTCAAGGGGGAGGGAAGGGAGGGGGTAAGATTGGAACCCTTGGTGACGTCGCCTTCTTCAGCTTCGGTCGCGACAAAGTTGTCTCAAGTGTCTACGGTGGCATGGTGATAGGGGGTAAAAATCTCGCGATCGCGAGAAAATTACACCAAGAATACGAACAGCTTTCTTTCCCGAATCTATTCTGGATTAAACAACAACTTCTCCATCCAATTGTGATGGAGTGGATTATGCGGTGGTATAGCGTCGGAAAATTTTTACTTGTCGTATTGCAAAAATTACACCTCCTTTCCCTTGCCGTACAGCCGAAAGAAAAGAGGGGAGAGCAGCCGTCATTTTTCCCGCGGCGTTTACCCAATGCCCTCGCGGCACTTGCGTTCAGTCAATTACAGCGTCTTGAATGCTTTAATGCGCATCGTCGTCAGCTCGCGCAGTTTTATCGAGAAAAAATCGGAGGAAGCTACACTCATTTGCAGTCAGAAAACGCGTCAGAAGCGATTTTTTTGCGTTATACGGTGCGTCATCCGAACGCCCATGCTATTCTAAAAGCGGCTCGCAAAGAAGGTTTGTATCTCGGTGACTGGTATAGATCGGTGATTGCTCCTGTCGATACGGATCTTTCGGCGATGCGTTACACTCTTGGCTCTTGTCCGCGTGCAGAGCTATTGAGCAAAGAGGTCTTTAATCTACCAACGCACATTCGGATAAGGGAAAAGGATGCACAAGGAATTGTTGATGTTCTTTAAGTGACTGTCCTAGACTAAGTCTGGTACAATCAATCAGACTTAGTCTAGGACAGCTAAAATCGAAAAGTACCGTATGCTCGAAATTAAAGAAATTCATGATCAAAAAACCTGGGACGAATTTGTTCTCGCCTATCCCGAAAAGACGTTTTTGCATTCCTGGCAGTGGGGTGAATTTAATCGCGCCACCGGAGAAAAAATTTGGCGACTGGGAATCTACGGTGATGAAAAATTACTTGGTGTTGCGCTCGTGATAAAAATAGTCGCGAGACGAGGGACGTTTTTATTCTGCCCGCACGGTCCGCTTATTGATTGGGGACGCGAAATATATTTCAGTACATTATTTGATTATTTTAAAAAACTCGCTTCTGAAGAAAATGCGCACTTTGTCAGAATAAGCCCATTACTCCAAAAAAATCCATCCACAATACAAAAAACAGATTATACCAAATTAATGCCTAGGGATCAGTTTGGTATAATGGGATTTCGACCTGCGCCAATCCACATGCATGCGGAAACGACATGGACGCTTGATCTGGCGTCAACGGAAGAGACAATACTCGCCGCAATGCGCAAAACAACGCGCAACCTTATTCGTCGAGCAGAACGAGAAAATGTTACCGTCGAAATAGGAACGAGCGAGCGCTTAGTGGATATTTTTTATCATCTGCACTCACAAACTGTTGAGCGTCAACACTTCGTACCGTTCTCAAAAAAATATATCGCAGAAGAAGTAAAAGCATTCGCACCGAATAATATTTTCGTTGCTATAGCAAAGATAGAGAATACCCCCATCGCTGGTGCTGTGGTGCCCCTAGACAATACAACTGGATACTATCACCACGGCGCATCCGTTCCATCAAAAATTCCTGCCGCGTATCTTCTGCAATGGCGTGTCATTCAAGAATTGAAGAGAAGGGGATTGCGATCGTATAATTTCTGGGGTATTGCACCAACGGACGACCCAAAACACCCGTGGCAGGGCCTGAGCACATTCAAACAAGGCTTCGGCGGCTTTCGCACCGACTACCTGCACGCGCAAGATCTGCCGCTGTCATGGAAATACTGGATCAACTACACGATCGAATCCCTCCGCCGATGGAAACGAGGATTTAAATAGCACTTAGAAGCCTTGCTTCTAATGGACAGCGGATTTTCTCGTGGCAAAAAAATCAAAACTTTTTGAAAAATTTCCGGAAATGAAAAAAGTTTTTGAATCCGTTTTGCAATATATGGTAGAAAACGGATATTTTACTAATAAATGAAGAAAGATTACGCGCCAGAATCGAGCGAAGAATCTCTTGGCGTTTCACGCGAAGCGCATGATTACTATGCATCGTGTGCGCGACGTTGGCGTAATCGTGTAGGTTTTTCGGTACTCGTTGTTGTAATTTTATTTTGGTCCTATACGCTTTTTCTAACGCCGTTTTTTTCGATACAATCGGTAACAGTGTTAGGGCTTAATAAAATTCAACCACAAGAGATAGAAAGCCGTATCACTGAATTTTTAGCGCAGAAGCAATGGGGGATTTTCACGCGAGGCAATATTTTTTTGCTTCATCCGAAAAGCGTCGCGTCCTATTTTCAGCATGACGCGCGCATTGCGATAATACAGACAGAAAAAAATTATTGGCAACGCTCACTTACCGTTACAATTGAAGAACGTGTCCCAATCTATATTTTATCACTTCCCGATCGCGCTTTTGCCATCGACAAAGAGGGGATAGCGCTTATTCCGCTCTCTGTCCCTGTTCCGCAAGGCACGTTGCCGATTATTTTTGACAAACGTTCGCGCGATGCAGTGCTTGGTACAAAAGTTATCGCTGATACAGAAATCACGCTTTTTAATACACTGAATAGTGAACTTACGCGTATTGCTCCGTTTACGAGCGTCACAATAGGGGAGCCATCAGCAGAAGCAGTAACGTTTACAACACAAGAAGGCTGGGCGTTGTACATTAATCTCACGGATAATCCAAAAGCGCAGTTTGAACGGCTTCGCGTGCTCCTTACATTAAAAATAAAAGCGGAGAAAAGAAAAAAACTGCAATACATTGACTTGCGTTTCGGTGAACGTGTATATTACAAGTAACTTTTTTGGAGGGGAGAACATGCAGAAAGCGAAAAAGGGGATTCCCGCAAACGTTGCCCGTCGAGGCAACCCGGACGAAATTCGTTTCTTTATGGGACTTGCGGACGGCGTGAACGTTGCCGGGGACAAGTTACCCGAACCGAGCAAGGTGTCGCGACAAGACCAGCAGGTTCGTTCACGTAAGCACAATAGGAGGGGAGTGCGATGAACGAACAGTTACTCGAAGTAATATAGAAGGGACCTCAAGTGCTCGAGGACAGCAGTGTCCGGAGCGATTCATCTATTCCTCGTTCATGGCTTGAGACGAGGTTCCAAGTGGTGAGATGAGTTAAAGGCTGTAAAGAAGCCCCGACACTTCTCATCTCGCCCTCATCATCAACGACGTGTTCGCTTCCGCGGCACGTCTTTTTTTATTGTTTGACATCGCACATACTCCATGATACAACACAGATGCTCGCTCATCTTCGAGAGAGTCCTGGCTGTTCACGCAGCTCGGAACGTTCTTTTCGTTCGTTGTGGGGTTGACGCCCCAAAGGAGATGTCCTCATGAGACACGCCGTGAAGCCGAATGATTCGGATCGAGTCTTGGCGTTACTCGGGAGCATCCTCGATAACGTCAAAAGCGGAGCACGTACACGTCGTTGGACAGCGGATCGTCTCCAACGCATCGTGAATGAAAATGATCCGGAGAAAGATGCTCGCTGCAAATGGGATGTGCAATTCTGCGGAAGGGGAGAGGAGGTCATGGATCTCATCGGTCCCTTCTACGAGGACAGGCTTGTACTACCTCTCAGGCCACCCATTACCAATGCATTGTCACTGCGCGAGCGTTATCGTCGCGTAGGAGCGAACGCATGGCGATCGTTCTACGACACCGTAGAGCTTCCCTTAGGAGATTCGAGATTTTCGGATATCATTGAAGGGACCACTCCCATAATCAACGAATTCGAAAGCGGGGAGCTCATCAAGCGTGATATGACGCCTCCTGCTGGTTGTTTGAGCGATCAGTGTTGGGGTCCGAAAATTTTCTTCTTGAACAATCCGTACATGGATATCAATGAGGATAATCGGATCACGGAGCTCCTCTGGAAATCACTCTTTCTGACTCTTGCCGCAGGGGCGTGGAGTATCTTCGGGCCTGACGAATCCAAAGCGAATGACCCGGAGCTCTTCCGACGAGAGAAGCAGAATGGTATACGGTTCCTTCTCCACGAGCTCTGGCTTAAGGGGAATTTTCCAATCGGCGTTCGCACATCCAACGGGAGACCAATACTTGTGGTTCTCGTGGCAAGGGAAACGCCGCCAAAGGACTACTAAGCGCTTTCAAACGATGCGCTCGACGTGTAGCCAACTAGCTACGCGTTTTTTTATAACGAGCGACGGATAATCCAACCCGATATACGAGAATTGGGGACTACTGTGGACAATCCTCATTTGACCGAATTTGCATAATACTTTAAACTGAGTATAATATCTCTTACACTCAATTTAAAGTATGGAATCCTTTTATTATTGAGATTGTAGAATTATTCTTCGAGCGAGCGCATCGAGTCGAGAAGTTAGCCAAAACCTGTGGTGAGCCTCGTCGAACCATTTTGGCTTCTCGACTACGCTCGAAGATTAAAATT
>CAYHPG010000025.1:0-10302 GCA_964358625.1 uncultured Gammaproteobacteria bacterium | reverse complement strand
ATTGGTATTCCAAAAGAATATTTTGGCGATGGTATCGAGGATGATGTACGCTCTGCCGTTGACGCTGCTATGCAACAACTGCGTTCTCTTGGTGCACGTACGGTCGAGTGTTCTCTTCCGCACACGGCGTCCGCCATCCCCGTCTATTATATTATTACGCCTTCGGAAGTGAGTGCGAATTTGGCGCGGTATGATGGGATACGGTATGGGTATTCTACATCTCGAAACTTAAAACTTGAAACTCGAAACTTGACAGATGTCTACACGTATTCGCGGGCGCAAGGGTTTGGCGATGAGGCGAAGCGACGTATTATGCTTGGGACATACGCGCTCTCCGCTGGGTACTATGATGCGTTTTATGTGAAGGCATCACAAGTGCGGACGCTTATCCGAGAAGATTTTGATGAGGTGTTTAAAACGGTTGATGTCATTCTTACGCCAACGTCGCCGCATGTTGCATTCAAACTTGGTGAAAAGGCAAATGACCCCTTGCAACTCTATCTGGAAGATATTTTTATTACAGCAGTTTCTCTTGCTGGACTCCCGGCGATTTCCATTCCATGCGGCTTTGCACAAGTCGGTAAGAAGTCATTACCTATCGGCATGCAGATCATCGGAAAGTATGGAGCAGAGGCAACGATTCTCCGCGCGGCGTACGCATACGAGCAAGCAACGCCGTGGCACAAGGAGCGGCCTCTTCTCCCATAATCTCATTTCCTGTATACTCAATTACAACTTAATCCTTTTTATTTTTTATGTTTTTTCATACCAAACGTTCCGCGGTGCTCTTCCTCTTTATTATCCCCATTGTTCTTTTTGTGATTGCACTTTCGATCTATGGATGGAAGACTGTAGTGCGTGTGAAAACCGCGCGTGCGCAGTATCAAGCGGTATTTCTTACGAACGGGCAAGTGTATTTTGGGCATGTGCAGGATCGGAATGCGCAGTATTTGAAATTGTCAGACGTGTATTACTTGCAGAGTGTGCAGCCATTGCAAGAACCGCAAGCGCCGGGAGACATAAAAAAGAAGGATGCGCCAACACCTCCCGTTCCCGCTCAACCGGAATTGACGCTCGTCAAATTGGGACAAGAGTTACATGGGCCTCGTGATCGCATGGATATCAATCGTGATCAAGTGCTCTTTATTGAAGATTTGCGTGATGACGGGAAAGTCGCTTCGGCGATCAAGGGCTATAACGCTAAATAAATTATGAGAAAAATATTTTTTCAGATTTTTTTGCTTGGCGCTCTCTTCCTTCTCCCCGGCACGACGCGCGCGGTTAGTGTTGATATTGGATTCAACGGTGGCACGCAAGATATTTTTTTCTCGAAAGAAAAATTGATTGTTGGCGATCCAGTGCGTATCTATGCGAGCGTGCGGAATTTTGGTGATGTGGATGTAAGCGCGAGTGTTCTTTTTTATCAAGGTGTTGCGCTTATTGATGAAGCGAGGCCGGTCTCCGTTCGTGCGAAAGGATTATCTGATGAAGTGTATGTCGATTGGGTTGTCCCGGAGAACTCATTTAATATTCGCGTGGAAGTGAAGGGACAAAAGCCAATTGACGAGAATCCAGTAAACGATACCGCACTAACAACGCTCTTAACGCCAGAAAAACCAGCACCACCACCTCCGCCCCTACCTCCACCGCCATCAACAACCAGCGGATCATCAGGAACGCCCACAGGGACTGAAGGACTTGCGAAAAGTATAGGGAGTACCACCACAACAGCAAAGAAAGAGAATAAAGGGCTTGCGAAAGAGACCTCTCTAGTATCTCTGATTGCGCTTGCTCCGCCACTTGCTCCCGTGAATGAAAAAGAGAAGGGAAGAGTTGCTGCTGCGGAGAGCGCGCGAACGCTTCCGGAGCCAGAGCCCATTGCGGTAGATGTCGTGCCCAACGATCTCTTGAAGGTATATTTGGATATTCGGCAGCTTGGATGGAATGCGTTTCGTTTTACGGCGGATGTGAATCGCGCGGATGATACGTCGTATGAATGGTCATTTGGTGATGGGAAAACCGCGCAGTGGAAAGAGCTCGATCACGCATATACGTTTGCCGGTCGTTATGTTGTTTCCGTGGTTGCGGTCAATGGCGATGGTGAGCGCGCGCAAGAAAAAGCAACGCTCGATATTTCTTTCTGGCATTTGGGCAATTGGCAACTCTGGATCGTTTTACTTTTGCTCGTAGGATTTGCCGTGCTTTTGCTTAGCGCAACGCGGAAGAAAAAAGAAGGGCATCCGGAAGATCGTTCTGCAGTGGAAGAAGGCGAGATGCCGCCGGTGCTTCTTCAAGAGGAAAAACGGGAAGGTACGACGATTGGAGAAACTTCAGTGAAGAAAAAACGGAAACCACCCGTACGAAAGAAAAAGAAACCAGAGCCCTCACCGGAAGAATTCATCCCACCTGAAGAATAGCAGCAAAGGCCCTCATCTCGAGGGCCTTTCTTGTGCATGGACAAGCAACTTTTTTTTTGAGAAGATGTCAGATATGGAGAGGTCGCATTCCGCCTCAACGGCGGACTCGCCGAAGAGGCGAGAGTGGGCAGTGATTTAACTTATCCCGCTTATGGCGGAGGGTTCGGATAGTGGTTTATTCCACCGTCTTGGAAAGGCGGCATACCGCAAGGTATCGAGAGTTCGAATCTCTCACCCTCCGCCATGCGCGGGAGAAAGCGGATACGTAGAGTTGTAGGCGAGTGTCTCCCACCCTTTCCGCAGTTATTGTTCTTAGTGCAGGATTTTTGTTTTTTAGTGAAAGCTTGACTTCTCTGCAATGGATCGGTGGCGCGCTCGCCTTGAGTGGCGTGATCCTGTTGAATATAAAATAGCAAATTTGGATATGCTTCAGTATCTCGTTTTTATTGGAGCGACGAAGTAGTGCTATAATATGAATACTGCTCCTCAACAGTCAGGGAACGATTGGAAAAAGAAGTTGACCCCCGCGCAATACAACGTCTGTCGCATGGGCGGTACCGAATCGCCGTTTAGCGGGAAGTATTATAAGCACACTGCCGATGGCATGTATCATTGTGTGGCGTGCAGCACTCCACTTTTTTCGTCCGATACTAAATTTGAATCCGGAACGGGGTGGCCGAGTTTTTGGGATGTCGTTACTATGGGTAACGTGACGCTGCGCGACGATATGAGCGTAGGCGTGCGGCGCACGGAAGTTCTTTGCGCGAACTGCGGCTCGCACTTGGGGCATGTGTTCGATGATGGACCAAATCCAACAGGTAAGCGGTACTGCATCAACTCCGTCGAGTTGGATTTTAAAAAGAATAACTAATCACGCTCCATTTTTATGACATGGACTATTATCATTACCATTTTTGGGCTGATCGTTTTTGAGGTGATTAGCGGCGTTGATAATGCGATCGTCAATGCGCATGTCTTAAAGACGCTTTCTGATCGTTATCGTAAGATATTTCTTTTTTGGGGCCTTCTCATCGCTGTGTTTGTTGTGCGAGGGGCATTGCCATTTGCGATTGTGTGGATCGCAAATCCGTCACTCTCGATTTCCACAGTATGGGGCGCGGCATTTTCTGGCGGGGTCGGGGATTATCTCGGCGCATCAAAGCCGCTCTTGTTGCTTGGCGGTGGTATCTACTTATTTTTTGTCTTTTTGGCATGGATATTTTTAGAAGAGAAGAAATATGCGTTTCTCGTTGAGCACTTCCTCCATCGGCAAGGCGTGTGGTTTTATTTTCTTGCATCACTTCTCTTTACTATCGTCATTTATTTTTCTATTAAAACAAATCCCGCATTAGCGCTTGCGTGCGCGATTGGGACGACTGCTTTTTTCTTGACCGACGGATTTAAACGGCAGGCGGCTGAAAAAGAAAAGCAACTTGTACAAGCACACCTCTCCGCATGGAGTAAGATTCTGTATCTCGAGGTGCTCGATGCTTCGTTTTCGATTGATGGCGTCATCGGCGCATTTGCATTCACGCTTTCGGTGCCGCTTATTTTGATCGGCAATGGTATTGGTGCATTTGTCGTGCGGGAGCTGACGATTAAGGGAATTGATGTCGTAACGAAGTATGCGTATATCAAGAATGGGGCGATGTATTCAATTGGCATTTTGGGAGGTATTATGATCCTTGAGAGCTTTGGGAGGCATTTTCCTTTTTGGTTGGCGCCATTAAATACGTTTGTGATTCTTGGCTTTTTTCTTTTTCTTTCATATCGTGAAATTCAGATTGCGCGTGTTCGTGGCGTGCATGAGGTACTGCATCGTCATGACAGCCATACATAAGGACCGTTTTGCAGTTATTTTTGGCATGGACGGTGTGGTCGTTGACAATACGAAATATCATGCGCTTGCATGGCAAGCATGAAAGTCGTCGGCGTTGCGACAACCGACAAGCCATCTGTGATCCGAAATACTGATATGGTAATTAAAGATTTTAGAACATTGACGATTCAGCGTCTGCAAAGTCTTTTTTGTTAATATTACAGAGACCCGTTCTCTGTAAATTACAGAGAACGGGTCTCTGTAGTGTAAAAGTGCAACAATTGGATCCCATTTTGGGAGTTGGAGAAATTAGTGAACGCAGGCGACAACAATTTTGTCCAGCACGACAAACTATAAAAAAAAATTTTTACAATTTAAAAAAAACCGTAATACCTCGTAAAAATACCGCGTCCCCACCCCCACTGGGTGGGCGGACCTCACAGTATTGAACTCTTGTGGGTATTACGGAATTTATTATCAATAGTGCAACGGCGATTATCGCAAAAACCGGCTATGTCGGGATTTTTCTTTTGATGACGCTTGAGAGCATGGTGGCACCAGTGCCGAGCGAGGCAGTCATGCCCTTTGCCGGATTTTTGTGGTATCAAAAAACATTCACGCTTTTTGGTGTGATTGTTGCAAGTACACTAGGGAGCATCGTCGGCTCGCTCTTTTCGTATTGGCTTGGGGCAAAAGGTGGGAGAGCAATTGTTTTGCGATACGGCAAATATCTCTTCCTTAATACCCATCATTTGGAAGCAACGGAACGATTTTTTATGCGGTACGGTGCGAAAGCAGTTTTTATAAGCCGCTTCATTCCGGTTGTGCGGCACTTGATTTCAATTCCCGCTGGCGTTGGCAAGATGTCGCTTCTAAAATTTTGTCTCTACACGATCATCGGCGCAGGGCTTTGGAACGGCTTTCTCGCGTGGGTTGGTTATGCACTAGGGCAAAATTGGCAGCGCGTGCAGCAGTATAGTCATCTCATTGACATTGCCGTCGTGGTCGGTATCATTGGTATGTTTCTCTTCTTCATCTATAAACGGTTGCATGCTCGATCCCAAGGGCCTCATTGACAGAAAATATCAAAACAGTATAATAGTAATGTAACCATTTATCGAACGTATTATGCAGACAATACTCCAAATCCCAGTGAAGAAAGAGCTTCGCGACCGAGCAGTGAAAGTCGCAACACGCGAAGGGTTTTCTTCGTTACAAGAGGCGGTGCGTGTTTTCTTGAACCAATTCGCTGCCAATAAGGTCTCTGTGTCGTTTACGGCCAATGAAGCATTATCGGAAGAACACGAGGAACGCTATACACAGATGCTTGCTGGTGTTGCATCGGGGAAAGTAAAGACGAAAAAATTCACTACAGCAGATGCCTTAATTCAGCATCTCGGACGATGATCATTGAGTTGCATCCAGCGTTTGAAAAATCGTATCGGAAACGCATTGCTTCGTTTCCAAAGCTTGTGGTAAAAACCAAAGAACGTATTACTCTTTTTGCGCAGAATCCCTTTCACCCATTACTTCATGATCACGCTCTCGCCGGCAGGCAACTCCGATTGAGAGCGTTTTCAGTTATGGGCGATTTGCGTATCATCTATCTTCCCCTCTCAAATGATCGAGTACTTTTTCTTGATATTGGGACGCATAATCAAGTGTATTAGAAGAGAATCAATGAAACTTATTTTTCTCTACGGACCGCCGGCGGTGGGGAAGTTGACCGTCGGCAAAGCGCTTGCGAAACTTACGGGCTATAAGCTTTTTCATAACCAGCTCACCGTTGATCTCCTTGAGTCTCTCTTTGATTGGGGCGAAGGACCATTTTTTGAGTTTCTCCATCGTTATCGTCTTGAACTTATTGAGGCCGCCGCAAAATACAAAGTGAAAGGAATGATTTATACGTTTGTCTATTGGCGCACGTATGACGAAGCTTTTATTCGTGAGGTCGTGCGACGTGTGAAGAAGCATCGTGGCAAAGTTTGTTTCGTTCGGTTGACCTGTGGCATCCCAACGCTATTGCGGCGTGTGCGTCATACGTCGCGTCGGCAATTTAGGAAGATTCGTACCGCTACGAAGCTCCGTACGATGATACGACAAAAAGATATGTTTTCACCGGTGCCATATCGCGAAAATCTTGTTATTGATACCGATTCCTTATCACCCACAATATCCGCGCGTATCATAAAGAAGCATTATAAATTATAGCGTCATGCTCGACCCTAAGGATCTTATTAAAGAGAAGCTCGATATCGTGGAGGTGATCCGCGAATTTTTGCCATTGAAGCCCGCGGGGTCGAACTGGAAGGGCTTGTGTCCATTTCACAATGAAAAGACCCCGTCGTTTATGGTGTCCCCGGATCGGCAGTCGTGGCGGTGTTTCGGGTGTTCGAAAGGCGGTGATGTGTTTAGCTTTGTAATGGAAAAGGAGAAAATGGAATTTCCAGAAGTGCTGCGCATGTTTGCGGAAAAAACCGGTATCCAATTGCGGCACATGGATCCGAAGCTCCAGAACCAAAAGACGATCCTCTATGATATTCTCGAAGCGTCTGTTGCATGGTGGCATGAACGTCTTGCAAGCGATGAAGGAAAATCTGCGCGCGCGTATTGTACGAAGCGAGGGCTGTCAGACGATGTCATCATGAGCTGGCAGTTGGGTTTTGCGCCCGAAGCATGGGATCGACTTTCAAACTATCTTATAACGAAAGGATTTAAACTTGCTGATATCATTGCGAGTGGCGTGGTGATTGAGCGGCCGAAGGGAGGAGGCGATAGGCGAGTGCCATTCTATGATCGATTTCGCAACCGTGTGCTCTTCCCCATTCGCGATGCCAACGGAACAGTTGTCGGAGCAACCGCGCGTATCTTGCCTGGAGCGAAAGATGATACTGCAAAATACATCAACACACCAGAGACACTGATTTATAATAAAGGACGTATTTTGTTTGCATTGGATCGCGCAAAGCAGGCAATAAAAGATACAGGATTTGCAGTTATGGTCGAAGGGAATATGGACGCACTATCGTCGCACGCAGCGGGAGTTGCGAATGTTGTTGCAGTGTCAGGAACCGCTCTTACGCCGGAACATGCGAAGCTTCTTCACCGTTATACGGATGAAGTTGCACTTTGTTTTGATGAAGACATCGCGGGGCAAGCTGCTTCACGCCGTGGCGTGGATACACTTTTGCGAGAAGGGTTCGATGTTTCGGCAATTACATTGCCGAGTGGCGTGAAAGATCCGGATGAATGTATTCAAAAAGACCCTGCACTTTGGCGCGCGGTGGTTCTGCAACGGCAGCCGATGTTTGATGCGCTTTTTGCGCGCGCAAAAAAACGCGACATGACGAACGTGCGCGAGAAAAAAACAATCGCCAAAGATCTTTTGTCGCTTATTGCGAAGATTCCCGACCTCGTTGAGCGCAGTCATTATATTCATGAGCTCGCGACACTCTTACAAGTTCCCGAAACATTTTTATATGAAGCGCTTCCGAACGGGCAGCGACATGTGCCGAGAGAGAGAAGAATGACAGAGGACAGGCCCCGAGAAACAGAAAAGCCAGCGCAGAATCGACATGCACTCCTTTCCGAACGGCTCTTAGCGCTCCTCGCGCGATACCCTGAACATACGACGCAGATCATTGCCGAAGTACAGCCGCACATTGTTGTTGTTGGTCCTTTACGCGACCTTTACACGGATCTTCATTCTTTGTATACTACACGAGCTACATCAGAAGAGGTTGCGGCATTTCGTGAAGCTAAAAAAGAGCTTTTTGATCGTCTGACCTTTGCAGCTGAACACTTTTTTAGTTCATTTGATCGAGTGACAATAGCAAAAGAAGTGCGGACAAGTATCGTGGAGCTAAAACGGCATGTCATTCGAGAGGAGCTTCTGCGCATTGAACAAGAAGTGCGTGACATTCAAGACGAGGCAAAGAACGCACAACTTCTCTCGCGCGCGGATGAGCTTATGCAACTTTTAGCGGGACTCTATTAACCCTCACATGAAGAAAACAAAAAAGATAAAAAAGGTTCTTCGTAAAAGCAGTGTCAAAAAAGAAAAAGTTCGTGTTGTACCACCAAGCCCCGAACTCATTGATACATTGCTTAAAAAAGCGCGTTCCAGAAATTTTATTACTGAAACAGAACTCCTGCATACATTTTCGGAAATGGAGGAGTATCTTCCTGCGCTTGAGGAATTTCTTGATGTTCTTGATAAGCAAGGCATTGAAGTCGTTGAAACGAAAGGAGGGATTCTTGATCTTGGGAAGAAGAGTGCTGCGCCGCTTACGAAAAAAGAAAAAAAGCATGAAGAAGAAGAGCGAAAGCACCTCGACCTTGCAGATATTTCTGCGGATTCGGTGCAGATGTATCTTCGAGAGATTGGACGCGTACCATTGCTTTCTCCCGAGGAGGAGATTTCTCTTGCAAAGCGTAAAGAAGTTGGCGACCGTGAGGCAGAAAAAAAATTGATTGAAGCAAACCTTCGTCTCGTTGTGTCCATTGCGAAAAAGTTTGCAGGGAAAACGCTTTCGCTTCTTGATTTGATTCAAGAAGGGAACATCGGGCTTTTTCGCGCAGTGCAGAAATTTGATCCGCGGCGTGGGTATAAGTTTTCAACGTATGCGACATGGTGGATTCGGCAGGCAATCACCCGCGCGCTTGCGGATCAATCGCGAACGATCCGTATTCCCGTGCACATGGTGGAGACGATTAATAAATTTCAACAAATAGAACGCCAGCTCATTCAGGATCTTGGGCGCGAGCCATTGCCGGAAGAGATCGCCGCGGAAATGGGAGAGGAGGTTGATAAGATTCGACACATTATTAAAATTTCTCAAGACACGGTTTCGTTGGAGACGACGGTTGGTGAGGACGAGGAAGATTCAACGCTTGAAGATTTTATTGAAGATGTGAAGAACGTGACGCCGGATCGAGCGGCGGCGCTGCAGCTTTTGAAAGATTATGTGCGGCAGACCATTATTGAATTATCACCGCGCGAACAGAAAATTTTGGAAATGCGGTTTGGGCTTATTGATGGCGTAACGCATACATTGGAAGAAGTGGGGCAGGAGTTCGGCGTGACCCGTGAACGTATTCGACAGATTGAAGCAAAGGCGTTGGAAAAGGTATTAAAGCATGAAGGGATTGGGAAGCTAAGAGACTTTGTAAGCTGATGCTTATAAAGAATGTTAAATGCTGAATGTGGAATGTTGAAAAAATGGATACAACGCAAAACAAGAAAGAGCGGATCGATCAACTTGAACAGCGTATTTTACGATGGGTAGTGGCGGTGATGGGGTTCATTGGAGAAGTTGAGAAGAATACTGCAAGCGTTTCCATCACGCGTCAGCTTGCGGATTCAGTCGGATCAACTGGCGCGAATTTTGTTGAAGCACGAGCAGGAAGAAGCAAGAAAGAATTTTCGAGTAGCATGGGTATTGCGGCAAAAGAATGTAAAGAGAGTTTATTTTGGCTTCGCGTTCTTCGGGAGGCACGATTGGCAGAGCAAATACACATTGATGTTGTAGGAAAAGAAGGAAATGAAATTGCAGCGATCTTGACTTCAATCTGTATCCGATCTAAGAATAATATAAAGGATAGTTCTTAAACAATTCATAATTCAGCATTCGTAATTCAACATTTTTATTCAGGGGTAGCTCAGCGGTAGAGCAGGAGACTGTGAAAACGCAGCCTCCGATGGAAACATCGGAGTGAACATTCTGGGATAACGGTGAAACCCTATCCGCCAACTGGTGGAGGGCAATACCGTGGGAACCCCGCCAAAATTTTGTAGAACAAAACTTAGGCGGGGGCACCGTAGAGACTAGATACCGGAACGCCTAAGTCCTGAGCTTGTCGAAGGACACGGTGAAGATATAGTCCACCCTTCGAAGTAATTCGGAGATTCGTGTAATCTCTTGGTCGTGGGTTCGATCCCCACCCCCTGAGCCAGATTGGATGATACGAGTTCACCGCCTCGGGGCGTAGCCCCCCCGGCGGCAAAAACGCCAAAAATTTACACACAATTTTGGGTTGAAAACAAAAAACAAGCGCGGGCCAAAA
>CAYHPG010000024.1:2820-10476 GCA_964358625.1 uncultured Gammaproteobacteria bacterium | reverse complement strand
CCCTGGGCTACACACATGAAACAATGGCGCCGACAAAGCGTAGCAAAGCCGCAAGGCGGAGCCAATCGCACCAAACGGCGCCTCAGTTCAGATTGGGGTCTGCAACTCGACCCCATGAAGAAGGAATCGCTAGTAACCGTGAATCAGCCTCGTCACGGTGAATACGTTCTCAGACTTTGTACACAGAATGAAAAGCGCCTGGCAGCGCATGAGACGAGATGGTTTAAATCCATCCTCCGGCTTCGGTCGGAGTAGCTGAAAAATAATGGCAGTTTATTTCCGTAAGGAAATGAGCAGAAGGGCCTATAGCAAAGAGCAGCCGATCGTAACAAACGGCGTTCGACCCTATCGGTGTGTATAGGGGAAGAACACTAAAAAGCTGTGATCGGATGTTCAGAAACGCCTCATACGTGACCCAGGGAGATCCTGAAGCAGAACGAGTTATAGAAAGTTTCAGGAAGTCAGCTTGTTCGTAGTAATCGTTGCTGGTATACTCTTTGTATACCACCGCAGCGGTGAAGGAACAAACCTATGATTCATCCACACTATATTGTTGGACTCACAGAAGGAGAAGGATGTTTCTATGTGAATATCCGCGAACGGCGTCCGCAGTGGACACCGATTGTTGAAGCGCACTTCTATCTGAAAATGCAAGAAAATTATCGGTCGCTCCTTGGAGCGGTTCGAGATACATTTGACTGTGGTGGCGTCTATTTCCAAAAAGAAAAACGACGTAATCATTGTCACTGTTATCGGTTCGAAATTAATTCACAGAAAGATATCGAGGGGGTCCTTATTCCTTTCTTTAGGAAGTATCCTTTATTAGGCCCGAAGAAAAGAGATTTCGAAATTTTCTGTCAGATCGTTGCATTACGAAGAGAGAAGAAGCATACAACTCCACGTGGGTTACAACAAATAAAACGATTAAAGATGCGCATGAATCATGGGGCTCGCCGGATGCGGGAAATCCGCTCGTCCGGTGGGAACGCGAAGTAGACTCGAACTATCGCAATCCGCCCGTCAAGTCAAGCGAGCTGGAAGTTCCTGAAAGTCGGTTGTGCCGGCTCAAGGAAAGTCTAGTGAGAGGGACTAAGTCGTAACAAGGCATGGGTAGCGGAAGCTGCTCATGGATCACCTCCTTTTTAAGGAGTCTATGGTTCGATCCGCCAACCGGCGGAGACTGTCGAACCAATCGGGTCGAACTCCGACATTGCGTCGGAGTAAGCCGAATAAGGTGTGAAGTATAAATTTTGGTTATTAGCATCGTTTTTCTCCAGCACTCAACGAGGAAGCGGCTCTTTTCAAAAGGCCGCTTCTTTGGTATAAATGGTTCATATTTGGGTGAGTAGCTCAGTGGTAGAGCTTTCCTCTGATAAGGGAAAGGTCGAAGGTCCGATTCCTTCCTCACCCACCAGATAGATTTATGGTGATACAATCAGAGCGATTGATTCAAAAACAGGTACAGCGGATCTTTACGGATCCGCATTTTCGATTTTGGAGAGCATTTGCGAAAAAATTTCCTAGCGGCGAGGTCTATCTTGTTGGCGGCGCGGTGCGTGATTTTGTCATGAAGCGCGAGACGAAAGATTTTGATTTTATTGTTCGCAATGTTCCGGCAAAACGGTTGCAGGAATTTTTAAGGCGTTATGGTCGCGTTGATCTTGTGGGCAAGCGTTTTGGCGTTTTAAAGTTTGTGCCGCGTGGATGGGAGGGGGAGGCGCTCGACATTGCGCTTCCACGTACGGACTATGCACTTCGTTCGGGCGGGTATAAAGATTTTCATGTTCAGTCGAATCTTCGCCTGTCGATCAACGATGACCTTGCGCGCCGTGACTTTACCGTAAACGCCGTTGCGGTTAAGTTCCAAGTTCCAAGTTCCAAGTTCCAAGTCATCGATCCCTTTGGTGGGCTTGCTGATATTCAGAAAAAAATTCTACGAACCGTGGGCGAGTCGCGCGCGCGTTTTCAGGAAGATTATTCGCGCATGCTTCGTGGATTGCGGTTCGCGTGTCAGCTTGGTTTTACGATTGAAACAAAAACGTGGCAAGCGATCACAAAACTCATGCCACGCGTGAACACGAAGAGAAATATTCTTCGAGCGAGCACGCGCGAGTCGAGAAGCGGTTCTCGACAAGCTCGAACAATATTGCAACAAGAATATATCGTCCCCCGCGAGACGATCGGACGCGAGCTCATCAAAGCATTTGTAGCAGCGCCGGTGCACGCAATGGATTTTTGGGATAGAAGCGGAGCATTTGCCGTAGCTATTCCAGAACTCTTGAAGATGAAAAAATGTCCACAGCCGCATGCATTTCACACAGAAGGCGATGTTTGGGTGCATACGCGTCTTGCACTTTCGGAGCTTATGGGTGCGCGATTTCATCGGGTGTTTCCGGATGTTACGTTGAACGCCATCCTTATATTCGCGACACTTTTTCATGACATTGGGAAACCAAAGACGTTACGTACACCGCAAAAGCACGGCGTTGATCGTATTCGCTTTGATGGGCATGATCTTACAGGGGCAGAAATGACACGCATCATCGCAGAGCGCTTGCATCTATCGCAGTTTCCCAAAGACGATTCGCGCTATCATATTGATAGGGAGATGCTTGTTTGGCTCATTCGTTACCACATGCTTTTTAGTGAGCATACGGTTACAGAAATGCGCGCGACAACGCTCGAAAAATATTTTTTGAAGGATCAGTATCGCGGGCGACTGTTTCGAGCGCTTGCGTGGGTCGATATGTCCGCGGCAGTTCCCGCGCACGGAAAGCAGGATTTTAAACCGTTGCGCATTGTGCAGCGACGTTTGAAATCCATTGAAACGATATTACAACGGACGCACGTGCGGCCATTCGTGAATGGACGTGAGATTATGAAGCGTTCCTCGTTGCACGCAAGTCCTTTTATCGGTCAGCTTTTAGACGCACTACGCGAAGAACAGTTGCGTGGGCGCGTGCGGACAAAGAAAGAAGCGTGGAAATTTCTTGAAGGAAAAATATGAACGGCACTCTTACGATTATTGCAGAGCAGGCGGGCAAGCGGTTAGATCAAATTCTGCCCGCGGCGCTTCACGTCTCGCGATCGTTTGCACAGAAACACGTCAAAGAAGGGCATATTACGGTAGGTGGGAAAACTGTTGCCCCGCATTATTTTGTGAAAGTCGGTGAAGTGGTCGCGTGGGATATTCCAGACGAGACGACGACTGCGGTGGTTGCGAATTCGGATATTGCCGTGTCGATTCTTTTTGAAGACGATGATCTGCTTGTGATTGATAAACCGGCGGGGCTTGTGGTGCACCAAGGTGACGGGCATCGCGGATCGGACACGCTTGTCAATTGGCTTTTGCATGCGCGGCCGGCGGTTGCAAAGGTGCCCTTTGTAGCTACAAAGGGCACCTTTGCAGAGCCAAAATTTTTAGGGCAGACGAACGTGCGTCCCGGCATCGTACACCGTCTTGATCGTGATGTGTCCGGCGTCATGGTGATCGCTAAGACGCAGGCGATGTATGATCATCTGCGCGAATTGTTTGACCGTGGTGACATAATAAAGGAGTATGAGGCGATCGTCTATGGTGCAATGAAAAAACCGGAAGAGGTACTGACATTCCCATTGGCGCGATCGAAGACAAAAGGGTGGAAGGTTGCGGCCCGTCCCGTGGATGCAAGGGTGCCCCTTGTAGCTACAAGGGGCACCCTTGCAGATGAACGCGAGGCAATCACCCATATTGTTCGCATCCAAGCGCTGCAGCACTATACGCACATTCGCGCGTTTCCAAAGACCGGACGCATGCACCAAATCCGCGTACATTGCGGAGCATTTGGACATCCGATTGTCGGGGATACACTGTATGCGCATAAGGGATTGCATCCCGATCGCGCGCCGCGGCTTTTTCTTCACGCGACAAAACTACAGTTTACGGACTATAATGGAAAGAAGAGAGAGTTCGTGTCATCTGTACCGAGCGTATTTATTGATTTTTTACGCCAACAAGTATGAAGGGGTTTACCCAGCACCTTTTGTCATTTTAAGAAGACATATATGAGCAGAAGAATTATTCAGTCTCACCAGACATCAAAAGGTGCTGGGTTTATGGTGGTTATAGCAGGACCAACAGGTGTTGGTGAAACAACCGTGACCAAGGCGGTCATTGCCACGTTGTCGCGGGGAGAACGCCTCATCACCACGACAAGCAGGCCGATGCGTCCCGGCGAAAAACAAGGGCGCGAATATTATTTTTTGTCGAAGCAGGAGTTTCAACGTCGTATACGTAAGGGATTTTTTCTTGAGTATATTTTTATGCCTAGTCGAGGCGTCTATTATGGTACGGAGCGGTTGAAGATTGAGCAGGCGCTCAAGCAGGGGAAAATCGTTATTGCAAATTTGGAATTTCGAGGACTTCGTGTGATGCAGAAAGAATATCCGAACACACTTTCTCTTTTTTTGAAACCGGAGAATTTACAACAGATTATTGCGCGAAAACTTCGGCAACATCCAAATATTACAAAAAAAGAACTTGCATTACGATATAATGAAGCTCGGAATGAACTTGCAGAGTCAAAACATTATGACGCGGTGGTGGTGAATCGCGAAGGGCAACTTCGTGATACGGTAAAAAAAATTGTTACTCGTATACGAGCGCATAAGCGAACGATATCGTAACGCCGTTGACGTTTTTTTGTATTTCCGCTATTCTGAATCTCACTATCCTCTAATTTGTTTACTTCTATGGCAGACGAAAAAAAACAGGAACAAGCAACAGAAAAAGCAAAAATAACTGCGACTCGTGATGAACGCGTGGCAGTCGAGCCCGGGATGACCGTTCGTATTCATCAGCGCATCACGGATGTGACTCCCGAAGGAAAAGAGCGCGAGCGCATTCAGATTTTTGATGGTATCGTGTTGGCTCGTCATGCCGGTTCTAATGACGGCGCCACGATAACGGTTCGAAAAATTTCAGAAGGAGTTGGGGTTGAAAAGATTTTCCCTTTATATCTTCCGACAATCGAAAAAGTCGAAATCGTGAAACGCGCACACGTGCGTCGAGCGCGACTGTACTTCCTTCGAACGAATCCGAAGAAGCTGCGAGAAATAAAAAAGAAAAAATAGATAAAAAATAATGGGAAAACGTGGTCCACAACCGAAGCGACGTGCGCCAATACTGTGGACGCCGAAGCTTGCGTATGTCATCGGACTCATCACAACAGATGGCTGTCTTTCAAATGACGGGAGACACCTTGATATTACGTCGAAGGATACACAACTATTGAAAACCGTAAAACAATGTCTCGGACTTACCGTGAAGATAGGAAAAAAATCGAGTACCTATAATCCCACAGGTCACTACTTCCATATACAGTTTGGTGATGTCGTGCTCTATCGGTGGTTACAGAGCATTGGGCTCACACCCAAAAAGTCAAAGACAATCGGCATATTGAAGATTCCTCATAGATATTTTCGCGATTTTTTACGAGGGCATTTTGACGGTGATGGTTCGTTCTATTCCTATTGGGATCCACGATGGCACTCGAGTTTTATGTTTTATCTCCAGTTCGTCTCAGCGAGTAGGCATCATCTTGAATGGCTCAAGGATACTATTACAACGATCTTCTCTGTAGGGGGAACTATTGGCCCATTACGTCGAGGCGCACATCAATTGCGCTTTGCAAAAACAGCATCGCTTAAACTCTTACGCGCTATGTACCATCACAGGGAGATTCCTTATTTAGAGAGAAAATATAAAAAAGTGATCAGAGCATTGCGACAAGAAGATATTATATTGTAGAGTAACAATATGCGCGGGTGCTGTAACTGGTAGCCAGGCTGGCTTGAGGTGCCAGTGCCGCAAGGCGTGGAGGTTCGAGTCCTCTCCCGCGCATGAACGATTTTTCCTATTCTCAATTTTTTTGTCATCGCGGTTTTGAGTATTATCATCGTCGCTGTTCTTTTATTTTTTGTGTATTTCATGATCGCGGTGTTTACGGGTGCGCCATTTTTACCAACGGGGAAAAAATTTGTGGAGGGAATGTTGGATCTTGCGGCATTGCGTCCGGATGATCTATTCGTTGATTTAGGGTCCGGTGACGGACGGCTTGTGATTGCTGCAGCGCGACGTGGCGCACGGGCCGTAGGATACGAGATCAATCCGTTTCTTGTTGCGATAGCGTATTTTCGTATTTGGCGAGCAGGAGTGCGCAATCGAGCAACGATACACTGGCAGAGTTTTTGGAGCGCGGATTTTCGCAGCGCCGACGTTGTGAGCATTTTTGGTATCACCGGCATCATGCCGCGACTTGAGAAAAAACTTACTGCCGAGTTACGTCCCGGCGCACGTGTTGTATCGTATATTTTCTCTTTACCAAGCTGGAAACCAGAGGTGCATAAAAACGGAATCCGTTTATATAGAAAGGGCGGCTAGCTCAGTTTCAGCCGGAGGCTGATCCGCCTTCGGCGGAGGTTAGAGCGATTCATTTTATGCATACAGTCTATGTATTAAAGAGTTTACGGAATGGAAAAAGATATATCGGGAGTACAAGCAAGGATGCTTTCGAGCGCCTCAAGGAACACAATGGTGGAACGAACACTTGGACAAAACAAAACGGACCATTCCGACTTCTCTACACAGAAAAGTATGCAACGCGTACTGAAGCGCGAAGGAGAGAGTATTTTCTAAAATCTGGGCAAGGTAGAAAATGGTTAGATGAAAATTTAAAAAATAAATCACCCTAATGTCGTGGGCACTTAGCTCAGCTGGTTAGAGCGTCTCGTTTACACCGAGAAGGTCTGGGGTTCGAATCCCTAAGTGCCCAAAGTATTATTAAAAGTTCAGTTTCAGCCAGAGGCTGATCCGCCTTCGGCGGGGAGCGTCTCGTTTACACCGAGAAGGTCTGGGGTTCGAATCCCTAAGCGCGCATGATTTTTATGAATATTGCAACACTGCAAAAGAAAATTCTTGTACTTGCAAAAAAGAAGGGATGGGGAACGACACCCGATGAAGTGATTTTTGCAGAGAAGATTGCGTTGTTGCATCAGGAGGTTTCAGAAGCACTTGAGGCGTATCGAAAAGGGAACATACATAAACGAGATGGGCTCGCTGAAGAGCTCGCGGATATTGTACTACGCGCGTTGCATCTCGCGGGTATCTATACAATTGATATGACGAAGGCGATACAGAAGAAACTCACGCGGAACGCAAAGCGCGATTGGAGTGCGGATCAGTTGTACCTTGATAAAAAGAAGAGAAGGCGATAAAGATAGTATATGCCGCGGTAGCTCATTGGTAGAGCGCTGCCCTGAATCTTCGGGGCCTTCTGCAGTAATGCAGATTGAATAACTGGGTGAATTCGGGGGATCTCCTCTGACGAGTGTCTGAGGACAATCCCGAGCCAAACTAGAAAGGGCTTCGCAAGTAAGCGACGGTTTTCTAGGAGGTGTAGAGACTAGCGGGTGAGTCCCAACAATAATCCCGCACAAGTACCCGGCTTCCAATTGGAAGATGAGATAGTCCAATGCTCGGGGTAACTCGAGATACAAAAAGGAAGAGGCAGGCGTAGGCAGTTCGATTCTGCCCCGCGGCATTTTGGAAAATATAAAGAGCTCTGAGATCATCGGAGCTCTTGTCGGGAAGTCGTATACCGGTAGTACGCCTGCTTT
>CAYHPG010000024.1:0-2810 GCA_964358625.1 uncultured Gammaproteobacteria bacterium | reverse complement strand
GGTAGACTGGGTTCAATTCCCAGCAGCCCGATACTGGGGATTGAAGGGCGCGAGTAGAGCCGATGACAATCGGCTCTGTGTGTAGCGCCCAGGACCGCGAGTCGGATGCGAGCGGAATTCCCAGCAGCCCGAAAAATAGATACGCGAATATGAAAAATTTTAAAATTCAAGAAGTACGCAAGCTCGTAAAACAGCTTGATCCTACGGCGAAGGTGCATGCGCGCGTATTACGAATAGCGCAGCAAGACGGATATTGCGCGACGGTCATGCGCGATGGGAAGCTTATTGGTATGGGGTGGATTTTCGCACGACAGACACTTCTTCGTCGACAAGCAGTCATTGAAGACATGATCGTTGATGCGGAGTGGCGCAGGCAGGGCGTTGCAACAGAAGTGATGCAAAAGCTTATTACATGGGCAAAACAACAGAAAATAGACGTTATTGAGCTCATTACGAATCCAAAACGGGTTGCAGCAAATCGGTTTTATCGAAAGACAGGATTTCGTTTACACAAGACGAATCATTATCTCTTGCGCCTGTGATCGGAGATGATATAGCCAAATTTCTTAGGATATTCTATACTGTGAGTATCTTTTAACAAGTAATCCACAAGTAGTTATGACAAAGTCACAACTCTACGGAACACTCGCCGAAAAGACGGCGCTCGCTAAGAAGGACGTCGTTGCGGTTTTAGACGCCCTTATCGCACTCGCATACAGCGAGGTGAAAGGATCGTCAGGTGAGTTCGCGCTTCCTGGCTTAGGGAAGCTCGTCAAGAAGCACCGCGCTGCGCGCATGGGACGAAACCCAGCGACAGGCGCATCGATTCAGATCGCGGCAAAGACCGTGTTGAAATTCCGCGTTGCAAAGGCAGCGAAGGATGCAGTGCTTTAGGATTTTTTCTTAATACTAAGAGACATAGACTCCGACCGCGGTCGGAGTCTATTGTTTTTCAGCGTCTGGTTTGCTATAAAAGTAGAATACGCGGGTATCGTATAACGGTATTACCACAGCTTTCCAAGCTGTTGACACGGGTCCGACTCCCGTTACCCGCTTTGTATCAACATGAAGCAACGTGAACGCGCACGAAAAATTTTGAAACGACTCAAACGGACCTATAGAGTACGAGGTCCGTTTGTTGTTTGGGGAAATCCGTTGGAGTTACTCATCGGCACAGTGCTTTCGGCACAGTGTACGGATGTGCGGGTAAATATCGTGACGAAAAAACTTTTCAAAAAATACAAAACGGCAAACGATTACGCCCGGGCGAAATTGCCGCAACTTGAAAAGGAAATTTACTCAACCGGATTTTATAAAACTAAGGCGAGATATTTGAAAGGCATTGGACAGGCGTTGCAAGAGCGTTGCGGCGGAAACGTACCAAATCGTTTCGAAGATCTTTTGACGCTTCCCGGCGTTGCGCGAAAGAGCGCGAATCTCATCATGGCAAAAGCGTTTGGCATACCGACGGGAATCGCTGTTGATACGCACGTGTTTCGTGTGGCGCCGCGTCTTGGGCTCACGAAAGGGAAAACACCAGATGCCATGGCGCGTGATCTTGAGAAATTGTATCAACCAAAAGACTATCTCGACGTGAATGAATATATGATTATGCACGGCCGCGCCATTTGTGCGCCGCGAAAGCCGAAATGTCCATCGTGCGTGTTAAACGATATTTGTCCCTCGGCGAAAAAATTTCTTTCCAGAGCTATAACAACAAAGGGCACCTTTGTAAGCGACAAAGGTGCCCTTTGTTAAAAGATCCGCATCAGAGAATGATCGTGTATACCGCCATGATGACTTTCGTGGGAGACCACATCGTCGTCGTAGACCGTGAGCCAGACGACCTCGAGGAAACTGAAAAGTCCGACGAGGACGAATGACGCCACCATGACAACGAGAATCTCGACCACGGAAAGCCCTCCTGCAGGATTTATCATTGCCAAGCCCTGTTGCTTGACCAAGCACTATAGCAGGTCTTGACTGTTTTGTCTAGGCATGCTACGATGGGGCCTGAAGAATTCCATACAGTTTGGAACTCTTTTCATTTATGCGCTATTACAAACAAATCAAATTGACGTTTGCCGAGAGACTTTTTGCAGTGGCCGTTCTTGCGGTGACGTTACAGCTTTCATTCCCGCAATTTTCTCATGCAGCGGTGCCTGTTGCAGTCCGGCCGAGCGCTGATCTTTCAAATGTTTTTGTCATCGGTTTTATGCAGAGTAACAACGAAGTGATTGCGCCGGCGCTTGAGCCTATTGTCATTGCTGATGCACGAATGGAGAATGCGGCAGTGCCCTTGGAAACGAAATCGAGGCGTACGATATGGGTAATGGTAACAGCGTATTCATCTGCGCCGGAAGAGACCGATGGGTCGCCGTATATTACTGCGAAGAACACGTTTGTTCGTGATGGAGTGGTTGCGGCGAATTTCTTACCATTCAATACACGTCTTCGTTTGCCACGATATTTTGGGGAGAAAGAATTTGTTGTTGAGGATCGCATGAATACGCGGTACTGGGAGCGCATTGATATTTGGATGCCGAGTAAGGCAGCGGCAAAGGAGTGGGGTGCGCGGTGGGTGAAGGTCGAGGTTCTTTAGATTTTTGTGATTGGACGGCTCTGATGACAATCGGGGTCGTTTTTGTTACTGTAGCTTTATGGCCACGTGGCGAAGCTGGTTAACGCGACAGTCTGCAAAACTGTTATGCGCGGGTTCGATCCCCGCCGTGGCCTCAAAAACCTTATCCACACCGTTCTTTTCTCAAAAAATTGCATGAGGATAAGTGTGAAAAAAGAAAGTAGAAAAT
>CAYHPG010000023.1:4553-10753 GCA_964358625.1 uncultured Gammaproteobacteria bacterium | reverse complement strand
AATATGGAACATACTGAAATATCCACTATGGATGGATCTGCTTCCGGCGGAAAAGAGCAGAAGAAAGAGGCAAAAAAATAGTCAGATGCAGCGCACGCACTTTTGGTTTTTTTCTGTGGTGGGTGGCGTTGCGCTTAGCGCCGTCGGCATTGCACTTGCGACGGCGCTTTTGTATCCGCCAGAATCTATCGACGTCGTGGATACGCGCGTCTCTCGTCTCATTGACGGCGTTCGCGTTGATCCTGGGTATGAGCGCACGAGAACTGTTGGCATATTGATTGATGGTATGGTTGATGGTCGACCAACCGTTGGACTGTCGACGGCGCCGCTTGTTTGGGAGGTTCCGGCAGAAGGAGGTATTACGCGATTTCTTGCGGTATACCCATTTGATAAACTTCCCGAAAAAGTTGGTCCTATCCGTTCACTTCGTCCTTATATTCTTGATTTTGCTTCAGAGGTTGGCGCATTGCTTCTCCATGTTGGAGGGAGTCCTGAAGCATTGGAACGCGTGCGGACGTTTCCATTGGAGCGACTCAATCAATTTTTTGATGATCGATTTTTTTGGCGGTCAACAGATCGTCGTGCGCCGCATAATGTCTTTACGTCGAAATATCTTGTGACGAGCGCGATCACCGAACGGACATACGCGCGCGAGTCGGTTTTTACTCCGTGGCGATATCGTGACGAAGCAATGGGCACGTTCAATGCGGATGGCGATGGTCTGCGCATTGCGTATTCGACATTGCCGTATACGGTCGAGTGGCGTTGGAATGGAGTTCGAGGGGTGTATGAACGATTCATGGGCGGGGTTCGCCATGAAGACGAGGATGGCGCCGCGATTGATGCGAAAAATGTTTTTGTGCAATTTACATCCATTGAAATTCTTGACACAATAGGGCGTCGGCGGATTACGACGGAAGGAGAGGGGAAGGCACGTGTGTTGACTGCAGGAAGCATACAGGAAGCGACGTGGAAAAAACGTACTGGCGACCGAACTCGTTTTTATGATATACTTATCGGAGAAGAAATAGCGCTTACGCGGGGGACGACATGGATCGAAATTGTGCCAAATAAAGGCGATGTAACTATTATTCATTAATCCGCAACAGTATGTTTCAAAATAAACACAAAGGGTTCACGTTAGTCGAGCTCCTCGTCGTTATTGCGATTATCGGATTTTTAATGACGGTGTCATTCGTTGCATACAACACGATTAAGATGAAAGGACGCGATGCAAAGCGTAGTGCGGATACGTCAACCATACAAAAAGCGCTTGGGCTGTATCAGACGCGCAATGAAAAATTTCCTGTTGCTGTTTCGGGTTTGTGTTTAACCGGTGACGATGATATCTCGAAGAATAAATTGAATCAGGATTTACCCAAAATGCCTACTGATCCGGTAGCGAGAGATGCGCAACCAACAGGGACAAGTCCGCAATGTTATTTCTATACATCCGAAGATGGAAGCGCCTATATGTTGCAATACTATCTTGAAGGGGAAAGAGCGCAGAAAATACGCACTCCATAACTTCATTGCGAATCAAATATAAAAAAGGAGCTATGCAGCTCCTTTTTATATTGTTCGAGCCCAGTCGAGAACGTCTATCTATCTTGGTACAAAAACTTTACGATCGTGAAGTTTTTGTACCACGTATGATTATTGTTATTTACTCTCCACCACGCACACCCGCTCATGTCCGTGGAGATCGCAAATCATATTTGATTGTTGATCGGGGAAATGATACGCGAGCAGTTCGGCAAGCGCTTTTTTAATTGACGGATCAATTTCCATAAATAATGTCCATGGCGGTGTGAGCGATTCCATCATTGTGAGGAGTCCGCGGATACAATCGAGGCCATCATCGCCGCCAAGGAGCGCGACGCGTGGTTCGTGCGTGAGCGTCGGATTCTCGTCGTAGAGTTTTTGTGGAAGGTAAGGGAGATTGCCGATGATCCATTTGTGTCCGGGCATCATGCGAATCTCGCGTGATAAGGGCTCGAGGAGGTTGCCGGCAAGAAAGTTGATGTGGTGGTCAACACGATTTTCTTCGGCATTGCGCTTTGCGACAGCAAGTGCTTCCGGCGAAATATCAATCGCATAGATCGGAGGCGCATCGGTGAGCGTTTTTGCAAGCGTAATCGCCACGCAGCCGGATCCAGTGCCAACATCCACAATCATTGTCGGTGCTTCTTTTTTATGACGGGTGTGTGCAAGCGCTATCAAGAGTTCTGTTTCCGGGCGCGGTGTGAGCACATGGGAAGAAACGATAAATGGTAAACCGTAAAACCACGCTTGTCCGGTGAGAAGCGAGAGCGATTCGCCCATCCGGCGTTGGTCAATCAATGTCTTATATGCGGCCGTGTCGTCGCCGCGAAGTGCGCGGTCGGGGTGTGCCAACACATACTCACGTGATTGTTTGAGGACGTGCGCAAGGAGATACTCGGCATCGCGGGAGCAGTCGTCTGCCGTTACTTCGCGGAGCTCATTTGTCCCCCAGGATAGAAGATCGCGAATAGTCATAACTAAAGTCCATAAAGTCGAAAGTCTGTAAAGTCATAAAGTCGGTTTAGGATTTATGGACTTTTGACTTTAGACTTTCGACTGATTTTGTAGCGCTTCCACAATCGGTTCAATATTTCCTTCCATAATACTCGGCACGTTGTGAAAATTTTGATTGATGCGGTGGTCGGTTACACGATCTTGTGGGAAATTGTAGGTGCGGATTTTTTCACTGCGTTCGCCCGTGCCGATTTGCGCGCGGCGTGAATCGCGCAGTTCTTTCGCGCGTTTTTCCCGTTCATAGTCGAAGACGCGGGTACGAAGAAGCCGCATTGCTTTTTCTCGATTTTGGAGCTGTGATCGCTCATCTTGGCATTGTGCCGTGATGCCGGTGGGAATATGTGTTAAATGGATTGCCGAGTACGTCGTGTTCACACTTTGTCCGCCGTGGCCGCCCGCAGTCGAAGTTTCAACTTTAATATCTTTCGGGTTGATTGCAATATCTGCATCGTCCGCTTCAGGAAGCACGGCGACCGTCACGGTGGAGGTATGCACGCGCCCGGCTTTTTCTGTTTCGGGAATGCGTTGGACGCGATGCACGCCGCCTTCGTATTTAAAAATACGAAAGGCCCCGTTGCCTCGAATTTCAAATGCAACGTTTTTGTATCCGCCAAGTGAGGTGCGATCCGCGTTAACGAGCGACGTTTTCCATCCTTGTTTTTCTGCGAAGCGCTGATATACGCGAAACAGTTCTGCGGCAAAGAGCGCCGATTCATCGCCCCCTGTGCCTGCGCGGATTTCAATTATCGTGTCTTTGGTATCAAGTGGATCCGGTGGATGCATTGCGACGTCAATAGCTTTTTCGAGTTCTTGTTTTTTGGTATGGAGAGCTCGAAGGTCTTCTTCTGTTATTGTTTTTAAATCGGCATCTTTTTCGTCTATGATATTGTTTTCAAGTCCGGCAATTTCCTGCGTTGTTTTTTCGAGCGCATAGATGGTATCGAGCGTTTCCTTTATTGCAGCATACTCTTTCCCAACTGCTGCCATTTTTTTTGCATCGCGAACCAGCGCAGGGTCGGCAAGCTGCGCTTCGAGTTCGTTGCACTTTTTTTCGGTGTCGTTTTTGAAGCTGAGGTAATCCATAATTGTATTGTAGCATACGATTCCCCCTCTTACAGTAAGAGGGGTTAGGGGAGTTACCAAAATGAATCAGATTCCGCCGCAAGCAGCGGTGTATTCTTCGCGGATACGTTATGCGCAGAGTCGGCTCCACCGACACTCTATTGCAATCGGTTGCCCTTCATCCTCGCGGCAAGCCGCGAGGTATTCGGGCAGGCAAATAAAAAACGAGGGCAAGAATCATCGCCGCTCGCTTTTTTAAGTACTATTGCTTGGTTTCTGATACTTCCGGTTTTTTCGCCGCTTCTCCCTCTTTTATTTCCGCTGCTTTCTCTTCGGCAACTTTTGCCGCTTTCTTCGCCCGCTTCACTTTCTTTCCTTTGCGTGTCTGCGCGACCGATTCTTTCTTGCCCGCGCGTGATTGGAATTTTTCAACGCGGCGCGCAGTGTCAACGAGCTTCTGTTTTCCCGTATAGAAGGGGTGGCATGCAGAACAAAGCTCAACGTGGATCGTCTCTACCGTTGAACCGGTCGTTAATGTCCGTCCACATTCACACGTAATGACGGTACCAGTGAAATATTGTGGGTGAATCTCTTTTTTCATAATGAATGCACTGTAGCACGTCTTTTTTCTCTTGCCAAGCCCATGCTTTTTGCTATACTGGGATCGGGATTTCACGTGAGCGATTTCTCTTTTGGGACAACCTTTTTGTAATGGGGTCTTTATATCTCGTCCCTGTGGGGATTCGATGCGGACACCAAGCGGTAAAAACCTAATCCTGTTACCTAGTTTGGGAATGTTCTCGAATGAGTGCACGGGAAAATGGTTGCCCAAGTGAAAAAGAGCCAAAATGAGAACGCTTGCACTAGGGATCCCTTTTGATTTATCGGGGTGTAGTATATCGGCAGTACGCCTGCATGGGGTGTAGGTAGGCCGGGTTCGATTCCCGGCACCCCGATTTTGAAAAATCTAAATATGAAAGACCGCTTTACTATTTTCGCAGCAGTACATGTATTGTTCATTCGCGATAACGCGATTTTTTTATTGTATAGATACTTGACTTTTCAAAAAAAATTTTGTACGGTGCGCATACCATCTAATAACGGGTGGACGAAAGGAGGACGCGATGGCGTCACGCGTGAAGTTTTACGGAGTGCGAGGGAGCATTCCTTCGCCCTTAACACACGGGCAGCTCCTGCCGAAGTTCGAGAAGCTCATGGCGGAGTTCGTCGCGATCGGCAGAGATCCGGCACAGTGGGGTGATTTCCTGAAGGAAAAAACACCGCTCACGTACGGCGGAAATACGTCGTGTGTGCTTCTCGAGTGCGACGGGCACATCTTCGTGCTCGATATGGGTACTGGTCTTCGGGTACTCGGCAACGACCTCTTCGGTCTCATGATGAAGGCCAAGGGGCTGGAGGTTACGTTCGTCTGTTCACACGTACACTGGGATCACATCCAGGGTCTGCCGTTCTTCGGGCCGCTTTTCATCAACAAGGCAACTCGTATCGAGAACCGGTGGCACTTCATGGGCGGTTCGATGTGGCAAGGGAACGCCCAGCAGTGTCTCGCCGGCCAGATGGATGCGCCGACATTCCCGGTGTCGTGGGATGAGATCAAGGCGATCACGACCGAGATACGGTTCTCTGATCTGCACGACCGTCTGTCGGTCACGCCCGTGGACGGCGGGCCGCGCGTTACGTTCGGGAAGCTCGATCATCCGCAGGACACCTACGGTTCGCGCTTCGAACTGCCGAGCGGAATCGTCGCGTACACCACGGACAACGAACCGCGTGATCCGAACGTTCCGGATCCGCGCCTCCTTCGTCTCGCGGATGGCGCGCGTTTCTGGATCACCGACTGTCAGTACAGCCAACATCAGTACAACGGCCATCCGCAGCACGGCGGCGTTCCGCGTCATGGGTGGGGACATTCGTACCCGCAGGCGGTGGCGACGACAGCGGTTGCGGCGAAGGTGGGGACGGTCATCCTCTTCCATCACGATCCGATGTCCACGGACGAGCGCATCGAAGCCCTTCGCGCCGAAACCCAGGAGCTCATCAAGCAGATGGGCGGCAACTCCACGGTCATCGCCGCGTGGGAAGGACTCGAGATTCCGCTCGACTAGCGGTTGGTTCTCGTGCGTAACATTTTTTAAGGGGTACCATCGGTACCCCGTTTTTTTATAGTATTGAGTATCTTATACACATTGTCGATGCGGGTAATTTTTGGTATAATGAGCCTGTAGAAAAAATGGGCGCCTCTCCGTTCGTGTGGCTTTTCGAGCGAACGGCGTTTCGCAGAACCGAGGAATACCAAAGGTCTTCCGAGATTCGAGAAACGCCGTGCAGCCGAAAAGACGCCGAACGGGAGGATGCAATGTCATCATGGCCATTTTTCTACAGTCTCATAATAAGACTATATGAAATTTCGGCAAACACTTTTTTGGGACACGAATCCAAGGAATATCGATACAAAAAAAAATGCTCAGTATATTATTGAGCGTGTTGCTGATTTGGGGAATGATAAAGAAGCGCGGTGGGTTTTGGATTTTTACGATAGAGAGCTCTTGAGGAAAGTC
>CAYHPG010000023.1:0-4543 GCA_964358625.1 uncultured Gammaproteobacteria bacterium | reverse complement strand
TTATTATGAAGTCACGGTGCTTGCGACCACGAACAAAAGCATTATGGGCGTTGCTTCTCAAGTAGTACATTGGCATTACGAAACATTGCCGCGCTATACAAAAAAAGCGCTTGATCTTCTGTCTGAAAAAAAATGGCTTAAGGATTCGCAGTGGTATCTTGCGGGTGGAACAGCGTTGGCGCTTCAAGTAGGCAATCGTAAATCTTTTGATTTGGATTTTTTTACAGAAAAGAAAAATTTTGGTGAAAAAAGGCTCATCGCGCACTTTATTGGTAACGACAATTGGGTAACGCACGTTGAAGAAAAAAATACTATCTACGGCGCATTCTGTAAGGCCAAAGTGAGTTTTATCGCGTACCCATTTTTCATTCCGAAACAGACGCCATTGTGGCACGGTAACATTCGCGTACTACACCCGATTGACATTGCAGTCATGAAAATAACGGCGATATCACAACGCGGTCGCAAACGGGATTTTTTTGATCTCTATTGGTGCGCGCACCATGTTGAACCGTTGGAGCAGATCATTCGGCGACTCAAAACGCAATATCCGTCCATTGCGCACAATTATCACCACATCCTAAAAGCGATGGTGTATTTTGATGATGCGGAAATTGATCCGGAACCGGAAATTTATTTCGACGCGAGCTGGAAAAAAGTAAAAAGTTTTTTTACGAAAGAAATCCCCGCCATTGCCCTTCGCATAATGAAATAGTAGCGCAATAAAAATCGCCGCAACGACTGCTACGACGACATCAACAACAGTAGCTAAAGAGAGATTGTCATACAACTCATACCGACCACGCAGACGTGGAAGCGGGTCGGTCGCTTCTCCTCGCACACACCGCGGCGATCCGCATGTGTCAAATCGTTGCGCCACAGGAATCGGTTACCACTTAGAAGCAAGGCTTCGAAGTGAAAGTCTTTGACGGGTGTCGAGAGGATGTATTTCTCTCGCCCCGTTTTTTATGTACTCGACCGAAATTTTACCTCACTTCAACCCTCTCCTTCGAGGAGAGGAAGAGCGTTACGGGGTGAAAGACCTATTTCAGAGTTTGGGCGTGGGGATTGACATACTCTCTTTTTGTAGTCTATAGTATAGATAGAGAGAAATTTATCATTAAATTTATATATATGTTTCGCGAACAATGCGTTTCAGTGACCGATCTTCGTACAAAAACAAAGCAGTGCCTTGATGGCATCACGCGTGATCCGAAGTATATCTTTATTAACAACCGCCCTGTTGCTGTCCTTGTAAGTATTCGTGCATACGAAGAACAGTTTATGCAACCGCATCTCGTTGAGTTGTCGGAAAATGCAGTGGATGTGTCTGTCAAAAAACAGGCAGCAGCCGCGCGAAGAACAAAAAAGTCAAGTCTCATCAACATCCGTTAGCACGTATGTCGCGCATTCGATCTGTTTACGAGCGCAAGGAAATTCTTCCCTATCTTCAGGAGCGGAATCTTTTAGCGCAATATAAGAAGGCGAAAGAGTTACTCCTACGCGGAAATGTTATGCAGGTACGATTTAAGAAACGACATCCAAAAGGAAGCGGTATCTGGTATTTTCGTATCAATCAGCAGTATCGCGCATTGTGTGTTTTTAATACGGAAAGAGACCTTATCGTATTTGCTATTGACGACCATCAATAGTTTTTTATTTTCGTCGTAAAAAACAACACCGAGTGATGTACGAATACATCACTCGGTGTTTATGCTATAGTAATGTCTACGTCGTTGTTTTGACGCGGGTACGGAGACAGCGAGTGCAGATGTTTACTTTTTTTCCGTCAATGCGGCGCGTCTGCAAGTTCACTTTTTGCCGCTTGATCGTTGCAATGTTCGAGTGGCTGCGTGAGTTTGCCTTCGCATCATTCTTTTCGCAGGAGAAACAGTAAAGCATAAAATGTTGAATGTTGAATGTTGAATGTGGAAATGAGTGTAACATGAGCTAATTCTTTTCGTCAATGGCGATTAATCTTCTGTTTAGTAATCCCCTTCTTTTCCTCGCATGGATTATTGCGGTTTTAGTAACGCTTACGATTCATGAATTTTCGCATGCATTTGTTGCGACGTTTCTTGGCGATCGAACTCCGGGAGATCAGGGTCGCTTGACGTTTGATCCGCGGGCACACGTGGACACCGCCGGTTTGCTTATGCTCGTCTTAGTGGGTTTTGGATGGGGAAAGCCCGTGCCGTTTAACCCGCACAATCTCCGTTACCCGCGGTGGGGGCCTACATTCGTCGCGCTTGCAGGGCCGTTTTCAAATTTTATCGGTGCACTTTTTTTTGGAGCGGCGGCAGCGATGCTTCTTCGTTTCGACCTTCTTGCGCCATCGAATCTCCTTATCGATTTTATTTTTTTGTTGGTGACGCTCAATGTCGTGCTCATGCTTTTTAACTGTCTTCCGATTCCACCGCTCGATGGATCAAAGGTACTGCTCGATGCGTTGCATCATCCGCGATACGATCGAGTTCGTTTTCTTCTTGAAACACGTGGACCGATTGTATTGCTGGTTGTCGTTCTGCTTGATATGATTTTGCCGTTCTCGTTGTTCGGCTGGCTCTTTTCCGGAGCGTTATCGTTTGTGTACAACATTCTTTTCTCTCTCACGTGACCTCATTAGAGAACGCTGCGTCTTTCGGCACGACTTTTCTCCAACGTTTCCTTTCAAACTAGAATTTCGTACGTTGTCATTGACGATACTGCGCAATTGCGGTAGAAATGACAGCAAGGAGGTGAACCTTGAAGAAGATTGTATACATCTCGGGAGCGCTCACTGACATGTCGGAGGAGGAGCGCGCGAAGATGCGGAGATTCTACGAGGAGCTTGGGGAAATCTGCAAGTTGTTCGGTTTCGAGGTGTACTTGCCGCACATCTATGGCGATCCCAAGTTCGTCGCGCATCTGGCCCCAAAGCAGATCGATCGCATCGATCGGCTCGCGGTCACCCAATCGTACCTTGTGGTCGCATGCGTCGGCATTTCCTCAACTGGCGTGGGCATCGAGATCGAGCTTGCTTACCATGCAAACAAACCGGTGATACTGCTCTATGAACAGAAAAAATTGAATGAGCGGCGCATTTCGCGGCTCGTGCGTGGCAATCCGGCAGTCGTCTCCCATATCGTATACGAGAGCTTCGATGACGCGAAGGTAAAACTCGATGCGTTTTTGAAGGAGTTCTGCCGGAGCATCGTGGCGGAGAACGCTCTGCCGCCGCTGCTGTCTCTCTGAAGTTCAGCGCGTTTCATTCTTAACTCCGCACTCCGCGCGATGCGTTTGGGTGGAGTTTTTTTATTATGCCTGCCCGAATATCGTCCAGATGGCCATCTGGACTAATGGCAACTTTCATCTATGTGGGGGTTGACCTCTTTTTTTCATTGTGATATTGTAAATTCACATTGCAACACAGGTTATTTTTTTTTACAATAATGCCAACCATACGACAATTGATCCGCTATGGCCGTTCGAGCTTGAAGCGAAAGTCAAAGAGCCCTGCATTACAGACAGTGGTTGATAATCTTCATCGTCGTCGACGCTTTCTGGAGAAAGGAAGTCCGTTTAAGCGTGGCGTGTGTGTGAAAGTGACAACCATGACCCCAAAGAAACCGAACTCGGCGCTTCGGAAGATTGCCCGTGTCCGTCTTTCGAACGGGCAAGAAGTTACTGCGTATATTCCGGGAGAAGGACATAATCTGCAAGAGCACTCCATAGTGTTAATTCGCGGTGGTCGTGTGAAAGATTTGCCGGGTGTTCGTTACCATATTATTCGCGGTGTGTATGACACGCAAGGCATTGAAGGGCGCAAGCGCACCCGCAGTGCGTATGGGACAAAGAGACCATCATAACGAAATTTTAATTTACAATTTTTAATTTTCAAACATGAGAGGGAAGCAAGCACCAAAACGAAAAATCGCCGCAGATCCAAAATACCAGAATGTTCTTGTGGCGAAATTTATTAATACCCTCATGCGGAGAGGGAAGAAGGCAACCGCGCAAAAAGTTGTCTACCAAGCATTTGCGCGTATTGCTGAAAAGACAAAAGAAGACCCCGTAGCTGCATTTGATACAGCAATTAAAAATATTGCGCCGGTTGTTGAAGTGAAGTCACGTCGTATTGGAGGTTCAAATTTTCAAGTACCGCTTCCGGTGCGCGTTGAACGACGGCAAGCGCTTGCATTTCGGTGGATCATTGGCGCTGCACAATCCGGGAAAGGACGCCCGATGCACGAAAAACTTTCTGATGAAATTATTGCAGCTACAAAAAATGAAGGCGCGGCAGTAAAGAAGCGTGAAGATGTGCATCGCATGGCGGAAGCAAATAGAGCGTTCGCGCACTTCGCAAGGTAATATGCCTCGTGAATACGATCTAGAACATACACGTAACATTGGCATTATTGCCCATATTGACGCCGGAAAGACAACAGTCTCCGAGCGGATTCTTTTTTATACCGGAAAAAAACATAAGATCGGTGAAGTGCATGAAGGAGAAACTACAACGGACTGGATGCCGCAAGAGCGTGAGCGAGGCATTACGATCACC
>CAYHPG010000022.1:0-10959 GCA_964358625.1 uncultured Gammaproteobacteria bacterium | reverse complement strand
ACAAAGGTCGAAGAAACTCGTTGAAGAAGGTGTCTACTAAAAGGGGTACTGGACACAATGATCACTCCAGAAAGATAATCTTTTAACGAAGAAAAGGCCACTTTATTTCCATAAATAGTAATATCACTTGTAAAGGGAAAGCGGTCCTGTGGGACCCAATATCGTTCTCCAGGATATTGAAATATCTTCTTCCCTGCGGCAGAGGTATAGATGCTTTTAATTACAATCCCTTTTTTAAGACGAATATCTGAAAAACGTTTACGCTCTGCATCATTAAATATTTTTGAAATAACTTCCACGCTATAAATATTCAAAATTTCCCCCTTTGCGGAGCGCAAAATATCTTCACGGATTTCCATAATCCCCTCTTTCCCTTCAAAAAACCGTACCACCGGTTTGTTTTCGGCGAGGTTATAGATGCCTTTGAGTTGTGGAAGAAGTTCGCGCAACTGCCGCTCCTGTTCTTTCATTTCAGCATCGCGGAGATGCAAAAGACGTACCAGTGTTTCCGGCGACTCTGCGGCAAAGTATGTCTTTTTTACCTTCTCCACCGTGCTCACCACACCCTTCTTCGAAAGCGAATCTAAGATGACGTACGTCGTTGCGCGATTGACGTTCGCCTTCTTTGCGATGTTCTGAACCGTATCCGACCCTAACTCAAGAAGCGCCAAGTATACTGCCGCTTCTTTTTCCGAAAGCCCAATTTTTGTGAGTTCCTGTGGACGCATACCCAGTAACAATAACATCACTCCAGATGCCAAACAAGGCGTCTAAAGTGGCTAAGACGTTTCGCAAGGAAACGACGTCCCGCGGTGCTTTTTAAATATTGCTCTCGTTGTTTGGCATCGGATTCATCCAAACAGGCTTCGTAGTAAATGAGTGTGAATGGTCGTCGGAAAGATGTGGAGAAAGAATGACCTTTTTGATGTTCTTCTACCCGCTTCCGAAGATCCTTTGTATGCCCAATATAATTATCTTTGTCCTTCATACTTTGCAGTATATATGTGTAGAAGAACATCGGTGATGTTTTGTTACTGGGCATGGTAGAAATATAGCATAAAAATACTATTGACAAAAGCATGAACACTAGAGTAAGGTCAGTCTTGCCAACCCGCATACCGAAAGGAGGTTGTCATGGCTGGCAAGAAGCAACGGAAGACGCCAGGCACCCTCCAAGCGCGGAGGGATTGCCCCTATATCCTTGATATCACGCCAATCCTTGACGAGGTAACCAACAAGCATCTCGCAGCGATACGGCGCGAACAGCGAAGACGACGCAAATCGTCACGACGACGCTCTCACACAAAATAGAGCGTCGTTTTTCTTACTCCGCTCTTATGCCACTTGCCGCTGAAAATTATCGAGCATGCGCGGACCGCTAATTTTTTCACGTTCATCGCGACGTACACGAAGCGCGTCAAGTACGACATCAATGCGCGATACGATTCTACTCTTTCTCGCTACTACCGCGATCTTCTTATATCGTTCCAGTTGGCGGATGAACGTATCGAGGATGGCGTAGGCAAGAGCGCTGTTCTCTGCTGCTGCACGGCGCTTTTTGTCACCCTGTTCTTTAGAAAAAAAATTAACGGTGATTTCTTTCAATTCGTCTAATGTTGCCGGCGCCATTGGAAGGATGACACGAGGAACAAACTGAAGCCGCTCTTCTTTGTTCGTTTTCGGATCCTTAAAATATTCAATATCGGTCAAGTACCCGTCTCGGATGCGTCGTTCAATTTCGTCGACCTTATCTCTAATTTTATGTTGCGAGACAGTTACATCAATCGCAAGATGAAGGGGGGCTCCTTCGTGCTCCATTGTGAGTACGAGATCCGTTGCGCGTTTCCAATCATCAAATTCGTGCGTCTTTGTAAGATGGGCATCATCCCCAAACCATGCACTCGCTTCTTGATGCGGGATGAGTGCAATTTCAAGAAATCTCGCCCGGTTTACTGTTTCCTCATTTTCTTCCTTAAGACGCTGCAAGCGTTTGGGATCTTCACGACCAAGCTCCTTGAATTCTTTTTCGGTCTCTTCCTGTGCAGTTTTCTTGACGGCAGCAAGTTCTTGTTTGTGCTTTGCGGTAATAGGCCCCGTAATTGGTTTACTGGCCTCAACGTAGGGCAAAAGAGATTTTTCAACTTGAAAACTATATCCTTCCCCCTCACGCGCCTTCATAAGAAACCCGACAATATTGTCTTTGCTAATTGGAATGCGTCCATGCATTCCTGTATCACCCGAATGATATTGTGTTGTAGGCATAGAATACTCACGAGCATACCACAACGATTGAAGAAAATCAAGATGCGAGAAGTTTTTTGATGTACTCACGCGATTCGGGTATTGCAATTCCGCGCTGCACATTTATTCTCATTGATGCACCAAATTGCGGAACACTGCATAGACGTTCAAGAATGGCACATAACGCATCGGGATTGTTCGCATCAAAAAGCCAGCCGGTTTCGCCGTCTTTGACGAACTCGGGAATGCCGCCGACACGGCTTGCGATCACGGGAAGCCCATGCGCAAATGCTTCGAAAATAACTGTTGGAGCGTTTTCGTGCACGAGCGATGGGACGATAAGCGCGTCGGCGTTGGCGTAAAATTCGGAAAGTTTTTCGTGCGTCACTGCGCCGTGGACGCGGATGCGAGAGTCGTCCTGTACTTCTTTTTGTATTTTCTGCAATAAAGATCCCGTTCCAACAACGTCAATCTGCAATCTGCAATCCATGTCCTGAGCGAAGTCGAAGGATGCAATCTGAAATCTTTTGATCGCCTCGATCAAAAGTAAAATCCCTTTGTGTTGTTCAAGCTGGCCGACGTAGAGGAAACGGACTGCGTCTTTTACATGGGCATCTTGTGTTACAAGATGCCCATGTATTTCTACCGGATTATACAACACTACTTTTTTCGATTTTGCAAAAAATCCTCGCTCTTCGTAGAAATCGCGAAGCCACTGGGATGGGAAAATCACCACATCCGGCGAACCAATGAGCCAGCGCACGATGTGCTCATACTGTTGAAGCAGAAAAGCAATAATGAACGACGCTTGCTCGTTTGCAAAGAGAAGTCCGCTCGGAACGGCAAGCTGAACATCATGTGCCGTATGGATATGCCGAATGCCAAGACGTCGAATCGCGCGCGGAATCAAAAATCCAATCCCCTTGAGATTGTGTGTCATCACTACATCGGGTTTTTCTTTCCGCAAAATGCGACGAACGGTCGCTGCGGTTTCAAAAGCAAACATGTCAAACACGTGCCAAAGAAAACGCATGAGGACATTGTGCTCGCCAATCGTCCAGTAGGGAAAAAGATTTGCCGTAGCAATACGATACACGATGACGCCGTCCACCGTTTCACGAAGAAACCCACCGGACGCAAGCGCTTTCATGTTCGCCGCAAACGATGGAACAGTTGTAATAACAAAAACCTCTTGCCCATTTTCTTTCAATGCGTGCGCAATCGTCGCAACAACCCGCTCCGCCCCCCCACGGGCATAGGGAGGGTAGAGGTTTGAAATAAGACAGATCCTTAACTTTCCCATAAAAATCGTGTATAGTGTTTTGTCGCTTACACTCCGAGATATCGGAGAGAAAGGAGGGTGTGCAAGCGCCTCGAGCACCAACACTGGTTAAACACCCTTTTCGCCGAAACAACGGAGGTCTACTCCGATATCGGCGAAGACATCATCAACGGCGCCGCGGTACCGGATCGGATCCGGCGCCACTACAAGGGAATCTTGAAGAGGGCGGACCCCGGATACGTTGCGAGTTCGGAAGATCACGAAACGCAATCCGAACCGCCGGCCACTCCTCCTACGAACCTTCCCGACTCCTCCCCCGACTCAAACCAATGAGTCGGGTTTTTTTATCCACCCATACACATGCAACAAAGAGACTCTTTGCATGCAAAGAGTCTCTTTGTTAATCAAATAAAACAGATTTCAAATCTTTTCTTTCTTTTATCAACAAGGTGCTTTCACGAACAAAGCGTTTGTATTCTTCTTTACTTTTCAATTGATCGAGGATTATCCTTGGGTCGCAAATATTTTTCTCGCCTACTCCAAAAAATTCGCCATAACTGCTCCATTGATACTCGAACGGATTGCTAGTGAATCCAGCGACTACGGGGTTATTGTGGATATATGCTGATAACCATAAAAGATAGGAATTGTCATGGACGGTAATTTGTTTAAAAGCATCCTGAAAAACATGTCCAACACGATTATATTTTTTGTTAAAATATTTTGAATAACTTGTACAGACTTTTGAAAGAAGCCTACTCGTCGGGATATCATTATCTTGCCGCAAAAGAAAATGAAAATGATTCGGCATGAGACAATAGCTGATCATTGAAAAAGAACGTTCCGGTAAAGGACTAAGACGAACGCCCTGATATCTCGCAGGGAATAAATTTTGCGCAAGGCGTAATAAAAAGAAAGAAAAGTCTTCATCATCTAAAAAAATATCAGCTTTTGCATTGCCGCGATTATAGATGTGATAGTATTCACCACGCCCAAATTTTCTGTAATCTCTATTATTCATAACTTCAGTATCATATCATACAAAGAGTCTCTTTGTATTTTGCTCTAACGATACACTCGCTCCAGTTCATCCCCTACATTCTCCCACGTATAGCGATCGATGGCGCGTGCTCTTCCGGCGTTACCATATCGGGTACGCAGTTCTGGATCATCGGCAACCGTTGCGATCACTTTTGCAAGACCAACGACATCGCCCGGCTTTGCGAATAATCCCGTCCGCCGATCAACAACTAGCTTCCGCACGCCCGGAAGAAGCGAGGCGATCACGGGAATCCCAGACGCCATCGCCTCAAGCAATGTCATACCAAATGCTTCGGATTGGCTTATCGATGGAAGTACGACGCAATCCGCAGTCGCATAATAACGCGGGAGATCGTCTTCTGGAACACGACCAGTAAATACGATTTTATCCTGTATGCCGAGTTCGCGCGCAAGAGCAGCATAGGATGGCCGAAGCACTCCGTCGCCAATAATGATGAGCGTGTGCGTTACGTTATTCTCGGATTGCTGAAATTCTGAAAAAAGTTTAAATGCACGAATCAAAACCTCAACGCCCTTAAATACATGAGCACGATCGAGCGCGCCAACAAAGAGCAGCGTGAATGACGAGGGATCAATCTTGTGCTGACGCAATAATTCCGCATCTTTTTCGCGCGGCTGAAATCGATCGGTATCAACGCCAAGGGGAATCTCAACCATCTTGTTCTTTGTTCTCTGTTCATTGTTCTTTAATAACGAATGTTCTGCGTAATCAAACGACGTCACAATAATGCGATCTGCAATAGAAAGAATGGACGGGAGAATAAAACGATTGTGCCACGCAAATACACGCCCAAGCCATCCCTCGGCAATCGCATCCATGTGGTACGTAAGAACAAGGCGACGTTTCTTTTTTCCTATTTGTGATGCGCGCCACAGCGCCGCGACTTTTGCACCACCGAAAAATGGATAATGCAAATGGACGATATCGTAATCATCAAGCATCCAGAAAAGTTGCGGGAGAAATGCCGCGTTGCCGTAGCGGATGAACGGACACAAGCGTCGAATTACAAGGGGCACCCTTGTCATGACAAGGGTGCCCCTTGTAGTCTCTAGCGGTGTCAACACCGTCACCTCGTGCCCACGTTTCGCCGACTCCTGCGCCATGCCAAAAACAGCATTGCCCATACCGCCATAGTAGGGAGGAAAGGTTGAAACGAGATGCGCGATTTTCATGGGCTAACGAAAATACGAATAAGTTACAAATTTACAAATCGTAACCCCTCCTCACCTCCCCTTATCTAAGGGGAGGAAGGGTGGAGTTAGAATTCGCCGTACAATCTTCCAATACAAGTTAAAAATGGGATTTGCAATATAGGTAAGCATGGAACTTTGCATGTCTTGAAATGCAATCACACCAGTAAAACGCTGGAGTAACTCGCGTTCGGGACGACGAAAAATTTTCTGTTTTTCTTTGCGTTGTTTTGCAATCATTCGCCATGTTACCGGCCGCAGAAAATACGCATACGCGCGCAACTTTTCTATCCCCCATCCTGATACGACTGCTTTCAAAAAAAGTCCGAGCTCCATCGCAACAAGCGCGGGGAAAATCAATGCAAGCGATTGCAAAGAATAATTTTCAAGAAGCACCAAAAACCGATTTCGCTCCATGTAATAATATTTTTTTATGCTCCGTGAAAATTCGTATTTATGGTATACGACTGATGCCGGCGCCAAAACACTTTTCCATCCCGAACGCCAAAGCCGCCAGCCGAGATCGAGGTCTTCGTGATACATGAAGAATGACTCGTCAAGGAGGCCGACGTCACGAAGCGCTTTCGCGCGGTAAAGTACCGCGGCGCCAGAGGCGTAGGTGATGTCGTGCATCTGATATAACCCCCTCTCGCTCCCCCTTGCATGAAGGGGGAGAAAATCCGACTCGCCATATGCCATGCCGTATCCGCCGGAATAGCCGAATCCGAGGAAATGGATTTCGTTACCGAGGGAATTTACAACATCTTTCTCCCCATGGAGCATCAAACGCGCTTGCACTGCACCGATTGTTGCATCACTCTCTGCGGCACGCACAAGTTCCGAAAGCCAATCTGATTCAACAACCGTATCTTGATTCAGAAGAACAACATACTCCGCGCCATCGGCGATCGCTTTTCGCATTCCTACATTATTTCCTGCTGCGAAACCGAGATTATTCGCGTTGCGAATCACGGATAACCCCCTCGTTAATAACCCCTCCTCACCTCCCCTTATACTAAGGGGAGGAAAGGTGGGATTATCGGTTGACGCGTTATCAACGACGATGCATTCCCACGATTTTTCGTATTGCGTTTTCTCAAGACTCGCAAAAAGATCAGGAAGATATTGTTTCCCGTTATATGTAAGAAGAGCAACGGCAACTTTACCGTTTTTCATGATCGTTCTCTTCTAACGCCTTTCGTCGAACCAAGAAGGTGATATCGCGTTCAATGCGCTCGATGCGCGCAAAAATACGAAACACCACATAAAAAAGAACAACAAGTGTGCCGTAGAGCACCACATCAACGCCCCTCCCCACACCAAGAACATCCGCAAAACGGTTTAAACTATTCGGCCATGCAATGACGACCGCCGCACACAGCCAAAAAAAGAACCAAAATAAAAATTCGCGTGTCGTAATTTCATGCGCCTTCGCGCGCACCACTACGCGAGAGAGCGCAAACAATACAAACGGTATGAGCAGGTATTGAATAAGCATCAGTGGAGAACTCTATACATAATTAAACGAACAAGCGTCCGAACCCCTTCACGAAATCCTTGTCCCTTTGAGAGCGAATACGGTGTGTACACAGGCTCGATTGGCACTTCCGCGAGCCGAAATTTGTGACGCGTAACTTCGGAAAGAATCGCACTCGACACTTCCATATTTTCAAAATGATATTGGACCAAATCGATTGCAGATGCTGCTTCGCGTGTAAACGCACGAAACCCCGATTGGCTGTCTCGCGTCCAAATACCAAAAAGAAAAAACGTGATGACATTCGCCATTGTATTTGCAATGCGCCTTCCCGTCGGCATTGCACGTTTATTTTTTGTGCGCACACCAATGGCAACATCCGCCTTCCCGTCGTACAAAGGCGCAATAAGCGCCGGAATATCACTCGCGCGGTGTTGTCCATCGGCATCAAAAGTTACAATAATATCCGCGCCATGCAAGAGTGCCGCCGCGATACCTGTCCCCAACGACGCGCCCAAGCCACGATTCAAAACATGGCGATACACGATCGCACCTGAATGTTTAGCAATATCACCAGTTGCATCGCGCGACCCATCATCAACGACAATCATTGCATTGACAAACGGACGGAGCTCGGAAAGCACCGTCCCTATCGTTCGTCCTTCATTATACGCTGGTACAACGGCAATCGTCTTCATTGCATGCCAAGAATTGTTTTATTCGCCATGGTATATTCGATTGTTTTCTGAAGCCCTTGCGCCAATGTCACAATCGGAATCCACCCCAATCGCTCTTTTGCCTTCGTGAGATCAGGAAGCCCTAAGGGAGTCATGAACAAAAGCGGTTCCTCAAAAACGATCTTTGCGGAAGATTTTGTCAATTCAATAATCATCTTGGCGACCTCCACAAGCTTCAAATCCTGATCAGATCCGATATTCACCGCGTTGACATCTTTTGACGCAGCCATCAATTTCATAAGCCCCTCCACAACGTCGGTCACATACACCAGTGATGTGTAAAAAGTTTCGTCGCCATAAATGACAAGATCCTTCCCATCAAGCGCATTCGTAATAAAATCCGGAATCATTTGACCGTCAAAAAGGCGCATGCGAGGGCCATACGTTCGGAAGATACGCGCATTCTTCCCCTCAATGCCATATACCTGTGCATACGTCGACACCATTGTTTCCGTAAACCGTTTTCCTTCGTCATAGCACGCGCGTGGACTTAAAAAATCAACAGCGCCAAGATACTCTTCAACAAAAAACGCATTTTCTTCCGGACGCGGGCCATACACAACCGAGGATGATGCGTTCACCACTTTTGATTTATACTTCACCGCCAAATCAAGGACATGCTTCATCACGACCGAATTTGCTTCAAGCGTTTCAATTTTGTATTTATCAAACTCTTTTGGTGATGTCGGGCATGCAAGATGATAGATCTCTTGGATCCCTTGAAATTTAATTTTTAAACGCTCAAGCTCTGGGAATGTTTCCGGATCAAACGGTTCACGCAAATCGTGTTTCAAAAAAATAAAATTCGGATTGCGGAAAAGTGCATCGATGTTCGCCTGCGTTCCTGATACGAAATTATCAACACAAATCACTTTCGCGCTCTTCACAAGCTCTTCACACAAAAAAGAGCCGATAAATCCGGCACCGCCGGTAACGAGAATAATTTTTTGGTCGAAAATCGGTTGCGCCATATTATTCCTCCTTCATTTTTGCCGGCAAGCGCGCCTTATACTTCACCCACCAATACGCGCCAACAGTCGCTGCAACGGTTGAAAGAACAAGAATAGAAATATACCAAATATGATGGAGGGGCTCTAAGTCGGAAAGTGAACTCATGACGGTCGCGAGTGTATTCGGAACCAATACCGCAGTGCCAAGCACGGTGAGCCATGTCATCACGTGCGTCACGCGGTTATTCAACAACTGCAACTGATTGTTGTAAATCGTCTGCATGACCTCCAATCCCGAAACAAGCACGGAAGACATGTGTTCTGAAAGTTGAATCTGTCGGTTGATGTCATCCGCCATGAGGGTAAATTGCCGCAAAATTTCTTTATCGTTCGTAAGTAAATTCGGATCACCATGCCGGAGTGCATTGATCACATCAAGCGACGCCCACAACGTATCCAAATATCGAATGAGTGCGTGCTTCATGCGATAGACGTCTTTCCCTACTTTTTCTCGCTCTATTTCATTTTTCACGAGCTGCGATGAAAGCAAATCACCCTGCTCTTCAAGCTCTCGAAGATAATCAAAGTTCCGATCATTATTCTCATTAATAATACGTGCCAGAAGAATCGTAAGTTGTTCCGGCGCTCCGGAATCTTTCGGGATTTTCTGGAAAAAACTATCCGCATACCGAGAAAATTTCACCAGACGGTTCGAGCTCTTTGCATGGATCGTAAGGACAAGCCCTTGACGAACGAATACCGCTAATGGAATAACCTGCACATTAAACGCTTCAACGCGCACTGAAGGAAACCGCATGCCAAACTCTTCATTGAAATCATAATAGTTCGACTTGTCATCAGAAAGAATGCGTGCGGCGAGCTCGTCAGAAAATCCGAATGTTTTTGCAATCGATTTTCCATCACGATACACATCCTCAACGGCAAAATCGATCCAAGAAAGATGCGCCGTCGCAAGTACCGGAAGACACTCCTCCGGCGTATCCGCAAGATGTTTAAAAAAGGACTTATCGCGTTTCTTCAAAATAACGCAGACGCCCGCTTTCTGCGCTTCCTTCACTTCTTTTTTTTCAGGTGACGGCGCAATACCGCCATGGGTAAAAAGAGATTTTGCAGGAGGCATAAAAATGAGAAATTATAATGTCTTTATCATACACCTTTCTTTATTCATTGAGAAGAGTAGCAATCATCACCTTTCCGTCAGTAAAAAACTGATCCCCAAGCGCATTGGTGCCTAAAAACGGATCATACCGCTGGATAATGTCTTTGTGCGCTACAGCGCCAATGCGTTCAAGATCCGAAAACAAAAAATCGCGCTCGATATCAATCGCCGGCGCAATACGATGCGTCGGAATCCGTATCGCTGCAGTAAAACGTATACTCGCATCGAAACTCGCGGTGCCAACCCACAATACTTTGCCATTAATAGTGTATCGCGAGTCACGCCACAATCGAATATGATGGCGTTCGCGTGGAGAATTTTTTTCAGTCGGCTTTTGCCATGCCATGTCTTGTGGGCGTCCATATAAAAATGCAGGGGATATCGGAGCAGTCGGATATGATCGATTTCGTATCACGCGCATAAGCACATCCCATGACGAACGAAGCGTTACTCCTTCTGCAAGAAACCACCCCGCGCCGGTCATTGCATTCCGTATATCCGCTTCATCGCCAATAATGATAAAACTCACCGGCTCCAAACTTCTTCCCGTTAATCCTTCACTCGTATTGGGAAGATTATCCAAAATTGCTGCATCAAGCGATGGTGCACTCTCTGTCCCCGTGATATCGATGTGTCGACGGACCGACGATGGTTCAAAATGCGGACGCTCGACAAATGCAACAATGTAGACAAGTAGTGCGGCGCTAAAAAATAAAAGAAGTGGAGCAATCCATCGAAATGGAAAAAATGTTGCGGGAGCGTACTGCCTCTCGTGCATAAAACGCCGTCGCAAATCCGCGGCAGTTGCAATAACGGTAAGCCAGATCGCCGCTAAAAGA
>CAYHPG010000021.1:5427-11077 GCA_964358625.1 uncultured Gammaproteobacteria bacterium | reverse complement strand
GACTTTACCGCAAATGACAATGGAAGCAACGTTTATCTCACAACCGACGATGGCACTACAAAAGTCGCTGGTCAAGTCACCTACTGCACAAACCAAGCTGCACTCGGATGCTCGCAGCTCCCGGCAATGGATAGCAATGTCATTCTCTTTGCTCCGACTGCATCACTGACACCCAATACTCCTTACACGCTTGTCATTACAAACGCCATCGCATCAGCGTCAGGACAATCCATCGAGGGAAACCGAACGGGTGGCGGCTATGAGCTGCGTTTCACAACGCAAGGGACAGCGTTCGCAAATTTCAGTGCCATCGGCACACAAAATTTCGGTAATAGCGGCGCGTTCATGCCACCATTTGTTGAGTCGATGAACCCGGCGCCAGGCATTGCAATTGCGCCAAACGCAAAGATCACGGTGGCCTTTAATGAGGCAATGCAGGCAGCAACAATCACCACGGGTAATATTAAAATATTCCCGAAAGGATCAGCGAATGCCATTACCCTTACCTCTGTCGCGCTTGATTCAAACGCGACATCAAAAGTCGTAACAGTCACCCCCGCTGCCGCGCAACTCGTTGACGGAACTGAATATGAATTACGCGTGCTCGGGGCTATCACAAGCGCACGCGGTATTCCGATGCGCAACCCCGACCAAGCAGGATCTAACGCATTTACTTCTTCCTTTAGAGTGTCCGGTGCAAATGACGTAAGCGCACCGACACTTTTTAACGGCATTGCCGTAACGAACGTGGCGACAAATGAAGGGTGTCTCTCTATCGGCTTTAGCGAAGCGATGGACCCATCCACATTCTCTGCGACAAATATCACCTTACAACGCGGCAGCACAACGGTTTCCACACGCGTCAACTACAATGCAGGGGATAAAACACTCTGTATTACCCCAGACGCCGCGCTCGCGCCAAGCACCGACTACACGATTACGTTTGCGACAAATAGCGTGAAGGACGTTGCGGGAAACGCAATCGCGAGCCAAACGATTCCATTCGCAACATCTTCAACAATAGACACGACTGCGCCGTCGATCCCTGAAGCGCGATGTGATGATTATAGCTGTATGATCTTCTTTAGCGCGCCCATGAATAACGCATCGCAGACTGACACGGCAAACTGGGGGAGCAGTGTTCTCAACAAAGCGAACTGGACAATACGACGCACTTCAGGACAAGAACAAAATCTTACTAACACAAACTGGCGGCTTTCCACCACAATGGATCCCCAACAAGGATTCTCGCTAAAACTAGAAAATGTGACAGGTCTTGCAGCCGGCGATAGCTTCCGAGTCACACCAGCCAACTTGAAAGATCGTTCCGGCAATAATCTCCCCGCAACCGCATTTAATGGAAAGTCAGAGGATAGCAAACAGACGTTTGGAAGCTTTGGTGGAACCACTATGTTCGGTCCTCCAACGGCGGCTTTATCATCTGGTGAAGTGGGCGGAGGAGTTGTTGCGGGCGGGGAATTCAAACCAATGGGTTTTGGAAACTTTACTGCAGAACAATTCATGTTCGGTCAAGCGGATACTGCCTTCCCCTTCAACAACACAACTGCGCAAGATGTCAATGTTTTCCAAACACGTTTTTCACCGGGCGTCGCACTCCTCGATGATGACCAAGTCGTTCTCACCTTCCCTTCAGGCACGACCGTCACGAATGCCGTACCGGACACGCTCTCTCCCTTCCACGCCGACTTTAACGAGGATAAGGGAGCAGGGACGGTGACATTCGATTCGGCGGGGCTTGATACGGATGGCGTTGCTGTAGATAACGCCGCGCGCACTGTCACTGTGCAGCTCGCGATCACCGGTACGACCGGAGCGAACGACTCCTACACGATCGACCTTCGCAAAATCACCAACCCGACGCTTCCAAAAGGTCCGGATACCGGCGGATACACGGTTGGCATTAAGATAAAGCGCTTGGAACAGACAATCATCAACAAAACCTCCATGCCCTACTTCATTAAGCAAGGAGGGAGTCGTTCCATTACGGTAAAAATCTACGCGGGGAGCGCCCAAGGGATTGCTGGCGCAAATGGGACGGTTGCTCTTTTTGGCGGCGGCCCATCTGGACCCATGGATAAGAGTGTAACCCTTACGAATGGTATTACCACCGCAGCGGACGGGACAGCGATTGCGGCGGATGCAGGTATTGTGTACTCAAGCTTGAGTGACGGCTGTTATTTTGTCGGCACACAACCGATCGCCACTTTAAACAGTATTGACTACTTCGGACAGGATCGTCCGGACCGAATCTGCGTAGACGCAACAACACCAAACCAAACAAAGAATATCATCTTCACCTCTGCGCAGTCGCAAGGAGCGGCAGTTGAACTGAAAGTCAAATTCTCAACAGCAATCACCGGCGACATTGACATTTTTGCCGGAGGCCCCGGACGTTTTGTCGTAAAAACTGTCACAAATCCCTTGGCAGACACCGATTACTCGGTCTTCCTCCCGCAAAACGGCAACTGGTTCGTCGGATGGGGACCTGCCTTACCAAAAGGTACCTCCGGAAAGAAAAAGACTTTAGCCGTCAAACCACCGCAGCCAACGGAACTCATCGTAAGCGGCCTTTCAACGATCGCCACAGGGTCTGAAGTGGCGCCCGGCGTTACGTTCGACGCACAAAATAAACGGCTTACCTATACAATCGCCGCGGCAAATAAAACAGTGAGTGGCACAGTAACGGATGGAACGACCGGACTTGATGGCGTTAATATCTTTATGCATCAACAAGGGTTTGGCGCATCAACCTTTGGACAAACGACAACAACCGGCGCATTCAGTTTAAGTATCGCTGACTACGGCGCGTATGAAATCGGCGCAATGCAAGACGGGCTTCCGCCAACAATAATGCAAATTGAGGTAAAACCAAATGACGTCGCTAATGACGGAAACGTAAACATGGATGTCTATCTGCAAGGAAAACTTGTTACCGTTGCAAACCCGCTCATCATCAAACTCAAAAAAGGCGCATATACGATCTCCGGAAAACTCCTCGACGGAAGCAATAACCCGATTTCTGGCGCGCCAGTATTCGGTTCTGATGCAAATGGATCTCCTGTCTTTGGTGGTTTAAGCTCAAACGACGGAAGCTACAGCTTATCGGTCAATGCGGGAACATGGACGGTGCGCGCTGAACTCCCCCCAAGCAAAACAGATGCATGCGGGACCTTCTCAAAAACCGTCACAGTCACTACCGAAAGCCAATCAAATCAAAACATCACCCCAACCGGCAGCACGTGTGTAACATTGAGCGGGACAATGACGATTGGTGGGACTGCAAAAGCAAATGCGCCGCTCATGGTGCAGGAATGGAACGCGACAACAAACGAGTCAGTTATTGGTGGCGTCTTCCGACCATCTTCAACTGACTCTACAGGCGCTTTCTCTGTAAAAGTTGCGCAAAATAAAACCTATCGCCTTCACACGTGGGATTCAAGTACCGGGGAAATCGGTGTGACACAAGTTGTAACAACTGCAGATGTTTCAAATATCGCTCTTAGCACAGGAACGACTGCCACGATTACCTTCGCTTTCACCGGCGGCACCTCGAGCATGGATGCATTTATTGAAGTGAAAAAAGCAGATGATAAATTTGTGCGCGCGAGCAAACAGCTCAAGGGCCTGAACCAAAATAGTACCTTCAATATGAAAGAAGGAACATACAGCTACTTCGTTGATGTATTCGGTATTGGGAAATTCACAGGAACCGTCGCCACCGGCGCAACAGCAACAATCAGTCTCGCATCAACAACACTCATCACCGTTTCCGGTAATGTAAAAGATGGCAACACGGGAGCAGCAACAAACCTCGCGGGCGCGCTTGTTGAATTCAAGGAAAGTGATGGAACGATCAGAAGCGCAGTGAGTGATGCGAATGGTGATTATAGTATAAAACTGAAAACAGGCTCATACGCAGTCACGCCATCATTTGGTGGATACGTTGCCGGACAGACAGGTGTTTCAGCTTCGTTCTCCGCAGATACGACTGCCTATAATATCGGAGGCGCGACGGAAACTCGCGATATTTCTTCATTCACAAAAGCGGACAAGTTCATTACGGGTACCATCTATAAATCGGACGGCGTTACGCCAGAAACCGATGGCGGAATGGTTTCCGCGATCAAAGCAGATGGAACTACGGTAGCAACGCCCATTGATCGACAAAGTGGCACCTACTCACTTCCTGTAACGGAAGGAACATGGACGGTGAAAGCTGTCGCTCCGCTCCACGCAAAAACAACGAAGACGAGTACCGTTACTGTTGCTGCAAGTGATGTCCCCACACAAAATGTAACACTTACTGCTGATGCGACGCGAACATCAAAATCAGCAAACCAGGCAATGTCTTCGGATGTTGGCGGATCTCTGGACGATACGACAAATAGCGGCGTAAAAATTGCAGCTGGTCCCGGTGTACTTGAAGCTGGCACCGCAACCATTACGCTTGCCGTTGAAAAATCTTCCGCTGCCCCAGATACAGCGACCCTAAAACCACTCGGAGATATATCGTTTGACATCTCCGCAACAATCCCAACGTCAACCTCGACTACAACAATCAAAGATCTAAAAGGAAACGCGGAGATTCAGTTAAGCTATGCTGATCTTCTCACGCAACTCCCTGCTGGCGTATCAGAATCTAACCTCAAACTCACATACTATTCATCTGAAAAAGACGCCTATGTACCTGTAGAAGGCGGATTCACCGTTGATACCACAAACAACACGATCACTGGACAAGTAGATCACTTCACGTCGTTTGCGATTGTCTACGCACCAGTAATTATCGCTGCATCTTCGTCTGACCAAACCCCTCCAGCGGCGCCATCGAACGTGAAGGCAACATCAAGCGCTGGAAAAGCAACGCTCACATGGACCGATCCATCGGATTCTGATCTCTCGCGCGTTGTTATCTTGCGCAATGCAGGCGGTTCTGCGCCAATCTCCGGAAACCCGTATGCGTATGTTGATAAAGGGAAGCTGACCTACACGGACGCGAGTGTTACAGCAGGAACAACGTACAAATACATCCTGCGCGCAGAAGATACATCCGGAAATCTGAACTTGAATCTTGCTGAAGTCTCGGTAAAGGTTGAAGCAGCTACAGCTTCTACTCCTCCGGCAACGACTACTGCACCGCCCGCTACAACAATCCCATCTGCTACGGTAAAAACGCCTACAGAAAAAACACCAGCTCCACCTACTTCAGAAAAGATTGAAATGCCGTCTGCAACATCTGCTCCAGCAGCGCCAAAGACTGCCTTAGAAAAAGCAAAGGCAACTGTAGCTACAACGAAAGCGGCTGTTACAGGAACAAAGACTGCGCTTGCCGAAGCAAAGACAGCAATAAAAAAAGCACAAAAGGGCGTAAAAGATGCAAACGCTGCATTAAAAACTGCAAGAAAATCAAAAGATAAAGGGGCAATAGCCGAAGCAAAAGCAGCAGTCAAAGAAGCACAAGCATTCGTAAAGAGCGCGCAAAAAGCATCTACAGCAGCTAAGAAAGCAGCCATCAAAGCACAGACCATATATAATAAAGCAAATGTTGTATTAAAGAAAGCCGAGGCAGCAGCAAAGAAAGCAGCCATCAAAGCACAGACCATATATAATAAAGCAAATGTTGTATTAA
>CAYHPG010000021.1:0-5327 GCA_964358625.1 uncultured Gammaproteobacteria bacterium | reverse complement strand
AGAAAGCCGAGGCAGCAGCTAAGAAAGCAGCTGTCAAAGCAAAAGCAGCAGCAAAGAAAGCAGCTGTCAAAGCAAAAGCAGCAGCAAAGAAAGCAGCGACAAAGAAAAAATAGTAAAACGCAGTAATCAAAAAACCTCGGGGCGATAAAGGCCTCGAGGTTTTTTATTGTTCGAGCCTGTCGAGAACCATCGCACTTCTCGCCGCTCGAAGATTATATTTATCCTAAACTTTCGTACACTGCTTTTGTTGCCTGCGCAAGTTCCTGCCACGACGTATGAGGTCCGTCCTCTGTAATACGGAGGACGGACCTCTGTAGTGAAAAGACTTCTCGCAACACCCGCGTTATATCATGCACATCATACGGATTCACGTAGCACACCAACGAGGTTCGAACTCCCGCGGGAGGTCGGACCTCATCATATTGAGATAAAACCTCCGGCAAGCTCGAACGATCGCTTGCAATAACAGGCGTCCCATGCCGCATGGCCTCAACACCCGGCAACCCAAACCCCTCCTCACACGACACCACGACAACTGCCTTCGCGTTCGCATACAACCACGCCAACTCCCCGTCCCCCACCTCCCCAACAAATCTTACGAGGTCCGACCTCATAAGATTTCCCAAACGACGCATAAAATAGTCCTTTTTCCCAACAATAATCAACTTTACGAGGTCCGACCTCATAAGATTAAAAGCTTGGGTGAGTGCTTCGAGGTTCTTGTGTGGATATGCGCTCCCGACGACCAGCACATAGTCCGACACAAGGATGCCCCTTATAGCTACAAGGGGCATCCTTGTAGGCATTGCTGCTTCCATCGTTACGGTTACCTTTGCCTCACCGACCGACGGATAATGATATTGCAAACGATCCCGCACATACATTGATGGAACAAAAATATGTTGCGCGCGCTGAATCGCACTCCAAAAAACAAAACGATACGCCGCGTACTTCACCCAAAACGTCAGCGCGCTTCGTGTCGTCGCACGTATCGTCGGAAAGTCATATAAAATAAAATCGTGAATCGTCACCACGAACTTCCCATGATACCAAACTGGAATATTAAAATGCGGAAAGTGCATAATATCGCACTGTTCACGCTCAATCGCGCGCGGCAACGCCATTTGTTCCCGCCACCCATACCACGGTATATCGCAAAAAACTTTTGTAAAATTTTCTCCGGTCAGTTTATATTCAGCAAATCCCTTCTTTGTCAGAAACACAACATACTCATTCTCATGGTCTATTGTTTCCAAATGCAAAAGAAGTTGGGAAATATACCTCCCCAACCCCCGCCCCTCTCTTCCATATAACCGCGCGTCTATTCCTATACGCATAAAAATAATTTGAAATAACTCCACGAAGCACAACTTGTCCTAGACTAAGTCTGGACGATTACAGACTTAGTCTAGGACAAAAACGAGAGGGTGGCACATTGCGGGTACCATACTCCTATTTTTTAAACTCCACCCACGCGTTCTCCACAAAACTCTTCACCCGCCCCTGAAACTTCTGCACATCAAACTGCTCCGCATGCGCGCGAATTTTCTTCGCATCATACTGAGACGGATCAAAATGGAGCGCTGCATCTGCTAATGACTCCCACGTTTGCTCTTCAAAAAATGTTCCCGTCACCCACGGCACAACGGTTTCGAGTGCCCCACCCTTTGCATAGGCGATGACCGGACGCCCGCTCGCCATGGACTCAAGCGCCGTTAACCCCAAATCTTCTTCTTGCGGATGTAAAAACGCAATTGCATGACGATAAAGTTGCGCCAATTCCTCATCGGAAACCTTCCCAGTAAATCGCACATTTGGTTTTGCCATAGCGCGCAACCGATCAAACTCCGGCCCTTCACCAAAAACCACAAGTGGAATACCCATCTTCGAAAACGCTTGCACCGCAACATCATAACGCTTATACGACACCAGTCGCCCACCAATGAGATAATAATCCTCCACGTGATCCGCCACAGAAAAACGAGCAGTGTCAATCGGCGGATGAATGCACGCACTTTCTCGTCGGTAATATTTTTTAATGCGCTCCTGAACGTTTTTTGAATTCGCAATAAAATGATCCACTCGATGCGCCGTCATTTGATCCCAGAGGCGCAAATTCGTCAGCAAAAACGGTACAATGTGCTTTACAACCCGATTATAGGCAAGCTCTCGTACGTACGTGTGCGTATCAGTCCACAAATATCGTGTTGGTGTATGACAATAGCAGACATGCAGTGTTCGCGGCCCGGTGATGACCCCCTTTGCAAATGCCGAGGAACTCGAAAGAATGACGTCGTACTCCATGAGATTATGGCTCTCAATCGCGCGCGGCATCCATGGCAAAAACCACTGATAATGGGAAACGCCAAAAGGCATCTTTTGCAAAAACGATGGACGAATATCTTTCGCAGGAGCGCTGGCATGAATACGCTTCGGATCATGCACAATAGTATAAATTGGCGCCTCCGGCCAAAGCGCATGGAGCGCCCAAAGAACACGTTCCGCTCCACCGTTTTGCACCAAAAAATCGTGGACAAAAGCGAGTTTCATTCTGCTTCCCTCCGTGCCAATACCGCAAACGGTGTTTTCAGCACAATATAAATATCCAACCACATCGTCCAGTTTTCAATGTAATATGAATCAATCCGAACCTCTTCATCAAACGTCAAATCCGAACGACCGTTGATTTGCGCTAAACCAGTAATACCGGGCTTAATTGTCAATACACGCTTATGGCGCTTTTCATAATGAGCAACCTCTTCCGGAAGATGTGGTCGCGGCCCCACTAAACTCATATCGCCCTTCAAAACCAAAAAAAGTTCGGGTAATTCATCAAGACTGAATCGACGGATAAAACGGCCGACGCGCGTCAAACGCGGATCATTTTTAATCTTTACTAAAGGTCCGCCTTTTCGCACATTGCGATCTGAAAGCGCGGTATATCGCATGGCATGAGTGCCCGTCCGCATGGAACGAAACTTAAAATACAGAAAGGATGCTCCGTGTTCACCAATGCGTTCAGTTGGTTTTCCATCATCGAGACGACGAAAGAAAATAGGAAAACCCGACTCAACGACAATCGCAAGAGCAACAAGCGCCATAACCGGCGACAACAACACCAGTAGGAGAAATGCTGCAATGATATCGAACATCCGCTTTCCAATTTTTCCCCAACCATCAAGACTTGTGCGATGGATTTCTACGATCGGCGTCCCCGCAATAGTAGTAATCGCAATATTTCGGCTGTGCGTTGCAAAAAGATCCGCAATATATTTAAATGCGATGTGATGCTCTTCGGCAAACGAAAGAAGTTCAGCGGATTCTTCGCGCGATACATCAGCCCCCGTTTGAATAATCTCATCAATCATGCGCTGTGATGCAAGGCGCGCAAGCTTCGCGCGCGCTTCTTCATGAAACGTTGGCACATGCGCGAGCACACGAAAACCGAAACGAGGTTTCTCGTCGAAAAGATGCAGAATATCTTTTGTCGTCTTATCATCGCCAACGACAATAACATTCCGAACGCCAATGCCCTTATAAAAAAGAAAACGCTCCGCCCAGAGGACAAGAACGCGTGCGAAAAACACAAAAAGAATTGCAAGTATCCAAACGGCAATAAGAATGAATCGTGATGAAAAAAGTTCGCGTTGAAAAAAAATAAAGAGAATAACCCCTAAGATACCGGTTGAACATGCAAGCGTCGTGCGTCGCAGCTCATCAACAACACGGCGTGTGGAGCGAATGCGATAGAGGCCGGCAAAAGCGAAAAGTGGAATCCACGCAATTGCGATGAGCGTCACAAGGCGAAAATAATACGGAAATTGAAGATCAAACACCACGGGACGTAATTCCGTAAAGAACGGCTGAAAACGCATGAAGTATGCAAAAGCGCCTGCCGCAATAAGCGCAAGATAATCAAGAGGAACTAAAATAAATGCGAACAGAAGTTCGACGCGTTTCATAGATTGAGACTGTAGAAAAATGGTTGTCCGTCAGGTCGCGCGACGTTTCGAGCGAACGGCGTTTTCGCAGAACCGAGGAATACCAAAGGTCTTCCGAGGTTCGAGAAACGCCGTGGAGCCGAAACGACGCCGAGATGACGGAAAACGACTCTCTCAAGCATTTTTCTACAGTCTCAAATTTACCATACAATAAAAATCTTGACAAAGCAAGCGTGATGTCCTATGCTCTATTTGTCTTTGGATGATGGAGCAATCGCCCCGCCCTCTATGCTTATGGAAAGATGGATGTGCAGTATTCAATGGGCTTAGAGGGCGGGGAGGAAAGTCCGGACACCCATCGATCGATATTTCGAAATTTCGATATATCGAGAGATAACGTAGATAGTCGCGAAATGCGACCGGGAGGAGCAAAGGAACTGTAATAGCTATTGTTTCTTCGCAAAGCCTCGGGAAAGTTTCTTCGCAGGAAGAAGTATCCTGACAGATGGAAACATTTGTCAAGGAACGTAACAGAAACATACCGCCACGTATCGCAAGGTGCGGGGTAAGGGTTAAATCGTGTGGTAAGAGCACACGCGTGGTCGTGGCAACACGATCGCGGGACAAACACCTATCGGGTGCAAGGCGAAATACCGCCGCACGAGTCTCGATGGCAACATCGGACCAAGAGAGATGATTGCTTCCGCCGAAGAGGCGGAACAGAATCCGGCTTACATATCATCCAGAGACATAAAATCCCTCCGATATCCATCAGAGGGATTTTATGTTTGATTTTTATCTTTTCCCGTTGATTCGAAAACCTCACGATCGTGAGATTTTCGAATCACTCCATTCGACGTTGGTCAATCCCCTCATTCACCATTCTGTCCGCACGTTTATTTTTCTCGCGCGGAATTTCCGTAAAAGTGATTTTTTTAAATCCCAGCGCAACATTCCATGCTTTAACAAAAAGAACAGCAAGATCTTTATCTTTCACTTTATATTCACGGCGCATCTGTCGTACAACAAGTTGACTATCAAGATAGCAGACAACTTCTGTCGCCCCAAGCGATTTCAATTTCGTGAGTCCTGAAAGCAGCGCGCGATACTCAGCAACATTATTCGTCGTTTCACCGATATATTCTCCGTATTCCACCACGGTCTTTCGTTCACCCTTGGTATCCACTTCTTCAATTACCACCCCAATCCCCGCTTTCCCAGGATTCCCCCTCGCCCCTCCATCCGTATATAAAATGTATTGCATAAAAAATAAAATAAACGCAATCTGCCGCAATTCCACATGGCTTGTCCTAGACTAAGTCTGTAAGCGGTCCAGACTTAGTCTAGGACAAAAACGACAGCCCGAGGGATCGTCAGAGTGAGCGG
>CAYHPG010000020.1:0-11082 GCA_964358625.1 uncultured Gammaproteobacteria bacterium | reverse complement strand
TCTTCTCAATCGTAAAACCAAGATTCACGGTCGCGATGTCCGGAATGCCACGCACTTTCCCCTCGCCTTCGATCGTAATCGTATTGCGCACATCCACGCTCTTGCCAATAAACTTTCCTTCACGAATCGCATTCTGTGTAATAATCACGAAATAAAAAAGTCCACTCAAAAGAAGGAGGACCGTGACGATTTCTACCGCCGGCGACTCTGTCCACGTTGGGAGGAGTGATGGGTGTTCCTTTTTGCCGTTTGTTTTTGGTGTTGGCATATTCTTTGTGTTTATTTATGTTGTAAAACTTTAATACAAGGTAATGTCCCCTGTTCTAGATATTCTAGCATAGCTCCGCCACCGGTGGAAAGGAAGACATTTGACACCTGACACCTGACACCTGACACCTGACACCATTGGCGGTAGGCGGTGACGGTTTCACCACCGCCGATGATTGTTTTTGCTTTTGTATTTTTGAGTACAGCGGCGAGTACATCAAAGGTGCTCTTTGCAAATTTTTTCTCCTCAAAAAGTCCAAGCGGTCCATTCCAGACGATCATACACGCCTTCGTAGCAAGAGAAGAAAAAAGATCGACAGTCTTTGGCCCAATATCAAAAATTGATTCATGTGTTCGTACGTCAGCAGCGGCGGCGATACGCGTTTTCCCTTTCACTGATTTTGCAACAACGATATCAATTGGAATGTTGAGCCGCGGATTGGTCAATAACCCCTCCCAACCTCCCCTTATTGTAGGAGAGGTGGGGTTCTCAACCAGCGACTTCCCTACTTGATATCCCTGGGCCTTCAAAAGGGTGTTCGCCAATGCGCCACCCAAAAGCACATGATCCGCATGCGGTAAAAATTTTTCGATGAGTCCAATCTTCGTTGAAATCTTCGCGCCGCCCAAAATGACTACGAGTGGACGCAATGGCTTCTGAAAAATAGAAGAAAGATGATGCAGCTCTTCCTCCATAAGCAACCCCGCATAGCTCGAAAGATATTTCGTAATCGCGTGCACCGAAGCATTCTTGCGATGCGATACGGCAAACGCGTCATTCACGTAGATGTCGCCAAGCGATGCGAGCGTTTTTGCAAACTTCGCATCATTTGCCTCTTCCCGCGAATCAAAACGGAGGTTCTCGAGCATCGTTACTCTAGGTACTATCGCGTATGCGGGGAAAAGCGCTCCGAGAATTTTGAATGCTGAATTTTGGAATATATTTTGATTTTCGACTTTTGACTTTCGACTTTTGACTAATAATTTCCGTAACCTCTTCGCCACTGGGGCAAGCCGCAAATCTTCTCGCACTTTCCCCTCCGGTCTTCCCCGATGCGACAGAATGATCACCCGAGCACCACGCCGCAATAAAAATTTGATCGTTGGCACAACACGCTCCAAACGAAAATCCTCGCTCGCATCCACTCGCCCATTCGTCACCGGCACATTAAAATCCGCGCGCAAAAGCACCGTCTTCCCTTTCAAATTTTTTAATTTACGAATTGATCGTAACATCATACATTATTGAGAAACCAATTTGGCACATTTCTCTTGAGCGGCATTGCCGACCAAAGCGGGCATGGTTTATCCTAGACTAAGTCTAGGAAGCTTCCTAGACTTAGTCTAGGATAAAAGCGACTCAGGCAAGCAGTAATCCGCTAGCGGACGGATGAAAATTAAAAATTAGTCATTCCGTGTGTACACCTTCCATCCATTCCACCACGTCTGTAACGCATAACGAAATGACAAGATGGAGAGGAAATAACGAAGATCCGCAAGGCGACGCACAACCCACATCCAAGCCCCACGGGAATGCCACAAACCAAAATCCCCAAACGCATATTTCCCTCCCGCAGGAATAAGTTGCAGAAACGACGGAAATCCATAGGCATGCAGGTGTTTTTTGGCGATCGCGCGATGAATATTTTCCGCAACGACCGATGCTTGTGCTATTGCCACTTGCCCCAAAGCCGGCACCGTGCGCTTTGTTTTTGGATCAAGAAGTACCGCGCAATCGCCAAGCGCGAATACATTATCCTTTCCTTTTGCAAGGAGCGTGTCGTGTACGTCCACGCGCCCCTTCGCATCGAGCAGTAAATCACTCTTCTGCAAAACCTCTGGCGCACGAATTCCTCCGCTCCAGATAAAGATGTCCGCTTCAAATTTTTTCTCGCGTTCCTCCCGAAAATCGCATAAAAGCGCATCAGCATTTTCTCCTTCCCGCAATGGCCTGGGAGCAATCACCACACTTCCTTTCTTCACTTCCTTCACACAGGTATCAAGCCACACGTCTACCCCCATATGCAAAAGCCGCTCCTTCGCCCAAGCAGACACCTTCGGATGTGACACGCCAAGAAGACGGCTTCCTGCTTCAATGACCGTCACCTTAAAATTTTTGAAGCTCAAATTATATTTTGCGCACGCACGCATACAGAAGGAAGAAATCTCGGCAGCAAATTCTACTCCTGTCGGTCCGCCGCCGCCAATCACGACGGTAACTGTTTTTTCTTGTCCCTTGCAATGCTGAAGCAATAGTTCGTTCACTCGCGCGTGGATCGCCGTTGCATCAGCCATGGTTTTAAAAAAATGTCCATACTTCTTAATACCGCGAATACCAAAATCTTCAGTAACAGCGCCCAATGCAACAACAAGGAATGCGTACGATATTTTTGTTTTACCAAGATACACTTCTTGTTTCGTGGTATCAATTTTTGTAACCTCGCTATGAATAAAGCCGATTGATCGCAATGCCGTCACGCGCTGCAAAAGGGAGAAATCGGTGCATACACCTTGGCGCATACAAAACGTTTCTGTCGGCGTTGCTTTTTGCAAAAATGCCGACGCGACCTCATAGAGAAGCGGCGTATAGAGGTGATGGGTGTTGCGATCAACAAGAATAATTTTGTGGTCTCGCGATGTCTGCATTTTCCTTGCCAATTCCAACGCAACGCGCAATCCACCGAATCCGCCTCCAAGAATAACAATGTTCTTTGGCATGCGCATAGTATAGCAAAGCAACGGTAAAAATAAAAAAGCCGTAATTCCGATATTATGGAATCACAGCGAACGTACTACTCTTCCGCTCGGGAGCGCGGTACTCCACCCACCAGACCATGCCTGCGAAGATTGGCATGACGATGGCGTAGAGGAACATCCCCATGTATTGCTCCGGGGACTTCCCCTGCACCACTTCACGCACGCCGATGCCAAGAGCACCGACGGCGATCGCGATGAGCAGCACCATCAACAAACTCGCTTTGACGACCATGGTCGCCCCTCCTTCCAAGAGTCCATTGAAGTTAACTACGTGAAAAGAATCATACTCTCTTTTTAAAAAAATGTCAAGAAAAAGCCCATGTGCTTACGCACCTGGGCAAAAAATCTTAGGACGTCTTCGTGTCCTACTTCTTGCCACAAACGTGTCGGTCGATCGCGTCTTTGCTGAACGTCGTAAAATCGCAGCCATTGCATACGAACTGCGAGACTTCTTTCACACCGAGCTCGCGCTCGTCTCCTTCGCCTATCGGTTGACGAACCGTTTGTAGACGATTACTTGGTCTTCCCGCCTCCATGCTATACTCCTCCAAAGCAGAAGTTAGTAATAATGATAGCAAGCTGCTCTAGAAATGTGAAGAGATGAGATGAAACGGAAAGACGAAGAAAATGTTACGCACGGAATCCACGAAGAAGATATTGTTGTTCGATTGTGAATGAGAGATGAACGATTTTTGCGCGTATACAATATCCAAGTACATTTGTAATAGTCACATATGCAGTCACGATCCCAAGCGTAAAGAGCGCGCGTTCCATGGCGATCACCGGAATGAGCGAAATCCATACTGCTTTCGGCAATGCGAATGCCCAGATCCAGAGAGCGCCGCCGACCGCGTGCGCGGTGAACGTGGCGCCGAGTGATCTTGCTAAAAGTGAATGACTACGCAATACATGACAAACGATCGGGATTAACCAATAGAGCGAGAAGTACCAAACAGAGCGGCCGATAGGATTTACGTTAAATACGACAATCGCGATCAGAGGAACGATGATACCAAGCTTCGATTTCCGAGAGAAATACGCAACAGCAAACAAGCTTGGAAAGAAACGAATAATCGTACCGACATCAAGCACATTCGCGCCATGCACTAAAAAATTAAATAACTGCATGAGGAACACTGCAATCACACCCGGTACAGTGCCGATAAAACTTCCTGCAATCGGGCCAAACGCGTCAAAGAGGGTGAACTTCGCCTTTGATCCAGCGAGTTGTGTGACCGGCACTTGCAGCGCAAGAAAGCCAAGGATGGTGAAGATAATGATGAAGTAGAGATTTTGCTTCGAGAATAATGTTTTCATAGGTGGGAATATTGTTCGAGCTTGTCGAGAACGACCTCATTGACGGTACTTCTCGACTGCGCTCGAAGAATATTATTTTTTAAAAACTTTTAATAGCGGGGCATAGAGATCGTCTTCAAGAGCGATCGCGATTTTGTGATGCGTGTCGGTATCCGTAAACGCCACATGCGGGGCTCCACGAGCGATCACCATGGGCTGTTGCTCTTGCCCCTCGCCCATAAGCATTACCGCGGCGGCGGCCAGCGGATCAATCACACTTGCACGCGTGACTTCAAGCGTACGACCGAAAATATCGGGCTTCCCGCGATAATCATAAAGCGGCTCCAAACCCCAAGATCCGATCGCAATTCCCGTCACTCCCCAGCGCAGAGGCGTCGTGTGACTGTCCGTCACAATCACGGCAAGCTTTTCTGTTTTATACTTCTTGCGCAGATATAGACACACCTCACGCGCGCTTTTCGTCGGATCCTTCGGCCACAAAATATAATGCCCCTTCGCATTGCTCTCATCAATGCCGGACGACGGAATGAGTGTCGCGTGTTTAATGGTAAGTAGAAACTTCTGTGCCGTCGAAAAATACTCTCGCGCGATGAAGTACTCCGCTTCCTGCATAATGAGCGCATCTTTATCGGGATGATCTGCGATCGGCACGCATCGCCCTTCGTGGATACTCACAACTTTTGATGTGACGAGGATGACGTCGCCATCGCGCAGCACGGGAAGCGATTCATCCATGACACGATAGAGATCGTCTTTGGGGGGAATGAGTGTTCGGGTTTTGATGGGAATGAAGTGCATAGTCTTTATATCCCCTCTTAAGATAAGAGGGGTTTGGGGAGTTATGAACGGTTCGTAACCCCTCCTCGCCTCCCCTTATCCTAAGGGGAGAAATACTTTTATTTTAGGGTTAATAAAAAAACTGATCGTTTGTGGCGACCAGTCATTTTTTGAAATACAAAAAATCCGGTCACCAAGAAAACGAAACATGACCGGTGCTCAAGACGACGAGAAAAACTAATGATGAAGTGACATGAATCATTGTAGTGTTTTTCCTACTCGCTCCACCATCTCTGCTAAACGAGATGAATATCCCCACTCATTGTCGTACCACGCAATCACTTTCACGAGGTCGCCATCAATTACTTTTGTCAACGAGAGATCAACGATAGACGAGTGCGAGTTGCGAATGAAGTCCGAAGACACGAGCGGCTCATCCGTCACATCAAGAATGCCTTTCATTGCTGGATTTCTTGCCGCATCGCGAAACGCATTATTCACTTCTTCAACCGTCACTTTCTTTTTCAAAAGAAACGTAAGATCGGAAAGCGACACCACCGGTACCGGCACACGAATCGCCAAACCATCAAAGAGTCCTTTGAGTTCAGGAATAGCTTCAGTCGTCGCAATCGCAGCCCCAGTGGTTGTTGGCACAATGTTTGCGGCGGCGGCACGCGCGCGACGAAGATCTTTATGTGGCGCATCCTGCAAATTCTGATCTTGCGTGTAGCCATGCACGGTCGTCATTACGGCTTTTGCCACGCCAAATTTCGCATGCATCACTTCCGCAACCGGTGAAATACAATTCGTGGTACACGAGGCATTATTAATAAGCGCTTCGTCAGTCATGTCTTTATCATTCACACCAAGAACATACGTCGGCACGCCGCCCCCTTTCGCTGGAGCAGAAAGAATTACGCGCTTCGCTCCTGCTTGTAAATGCAGACTCATTCCGTCCTTATCAGTAAATCGTCCAGTGGATTCAATAACGACGTCAATCTTCAATTCTTTCCATGGCAATTTTGACGGATCTTTTTCCGCAAGCACACGAATCTTTTTTCCATCAACAATAATATTGGCGTTATCATATTCTACTTTCTTATCATAACGTCCATACGACGTGTCGTACTTCAACAAATGCGCAAGCGTCTTCGTATCCGTAAGATCGTTGACTGCAACAAAATCAAGCGTGAGTTTCTTCTCAAGCGACGCTTTTAAAACGTTCCTACCGATACGACCAAAACCGTTAATTGCTACACGAATTGCCATAAAAAATATACTTCGAGCTATGTCGAGAAGCGCCGCGAATGAAACCGAGGATTCTCGACCGGGCTCGAACAATGAATATAGAGTAAAATGAGTATACCATAAACAAAAATACGGGGCAAAACCCCGTATTCTCCCTCTTACTCCCCCAACATGTATCGCGTAAACCGCTTGACTTCAATATTCTCACCAATCTTTGCAATTGCGTCCTTTACAAGATCTTCAACCCTCTTCGCATCATCTTTAATAAACACTTGCTTCAAGAGACAATGTTCTTCGTAAAATTTTGCAAGTTTGCCTTCGATGATTTTATCCATCATTGCTTCGGGCTTTTTTTCTATTTTGAGCTGTTCGCGGAAAATTTCTTTTTCTTTCTCGAGTACCGCCGCCGGCACATCTTCAGGCCGAATATATTCCGGCGCGCTTGCGGCAACGTGCATCGCAATATCTTTCGCGAGCGACTGGAACTCTTCGTTGCGTGCAACGAAATCGGTTTCACAATTCAATTCAACAAGCACGCCGACTTTCCCGCCCGCATGAATGTAGCTCGTAATCACTCCTTCTTTTGCGGAGCGCCCGGCTTTCTTTGCAACGGTCTTCAACCCTTTCTTGCGTAATAATTCTTCCGCTTTGACAAGATCACTATTCGATTCCGTAAGCGCCTCTTTGCAGTCAACAATACCGGCGCCAGTCTTTGTGCGAAGTTGTGTAATAAGAGATGTGTCGATCATATTGAGTGAAGTCAGTAAAGTAAGTAAAGACAGTACAGTCAGCTGACTTTACTGACCTTGCTGTCCTCGCTGGCCTTGCTTACGCTACTTTCCGCCTTTCCTTCATTAATCGCCTGCGCCACGAGACTCACAAGAAGTTCAACAGACTTCACTGCATCATCGTTCGCCGGAATAACATAGTCGATATCTTTCGGATTGACGTTCGTATCACAGACCGCAACGATTGGTATTTTTTTCTTCAATGCTTCTCGCAGTACGGTTTCTTCTGTACGAATATCCCAAATGAACACGACATCGGGCAATGCGGTAAGATCCTGAAGTCCTCCCACTGATTTTTCCAAACGTTCGATTTCGCGCGTAAAATCAAGCTGCTCTTTCTTTGTATATTTCGCAAGCTCGCCAGAATCACGCTCTCGCCGCAATTTTTTCATCTTCTGAATAAGCAAGGAGACAACCGAAAAATTCGTAATCGTTCCTCCAAGCCATCTGCCGGCAGCATACGGCATACCGCACTCCAGCGCATACTTTTTAATAATTTCTTGCGCTTGTTTCTTTGTTCCGACGAAAAGAATTTTCTTGCCCTTACTCGCCTGATCTTTCAAAAAATCCAACGCCTTCACTAAATATTTTTGCGTTTCTTCTAAGTTAATAATATGAACGGTATTTTTTACGCCAAAAATAAAAGGGCTCATCTTCGGATGACTCTTCGATGTTTTGTGTCCGAAATGGACACCAGCTTGAAGCAATTCCAAGAGACTGGGTATTTGCATACGTTGTTTCCTTATTATCCTCGCTTAAGCGAGGCCGCTACGACCTTCCTCTATCCGAAAAACCCCGCGTTACAGGGAGGAATCCGATATCCAGTCGTATGAGAGATACTGTTTATTAAGTTGATCCTATGCTATCAAAACCGTGAAAAAATGGCAAGTCCCTATGATTTTTGATATTGCACTCGATACACTACTCCCGCTTTGTCATCGGAAATATACATGACCCCATTCTCCTCGACAAGCAGATCTACCGGCCGCCCAAGCGCGGCGCCGTCTTTTTGGAGCCACCCGGAAATGAAATCAACAGGCTCAACTTCTCGCTCTCCTTTTTCATTCAACGGATAGCGCACAACCTTGTACCCCGTCGGTTCGCTTCGATTCCACGATCCGTGAAACGCAACAAGGAGGTCACCCTCATATTCTTTCGGCCATCCATTATCCCCTGAGCTTGTCGAAGGGTTCGGAACAAAGGCGAGTCCGAGTGGCGCCGAATGCGCAGGAAGATCAATCGTACTCGGGATCGTCTTGTCGCACGAACGCGTTTTTTTCGGATCAAAAGCATCGTCATGCACTTGTTTCCCGTAACAATACGGCCAGCCGTAATCCCCTCTCTCGACAATATTGATTTCATCAGGCGGCAAATCGTCGCCTAAAAGGTCACGCCCCATTTCCGTTGCCCAAAGTTTTCCTGTTTCCGGCTGCACTGCCATGAACACTGCATTGCGAAGTCCACTCGCAAACGGTTCAACCGCGGTCCCCTCTTGGTTGGTAATCAAAATCACCGCACGACGCCAATCTTTCTCGTTACATACATTGCACGATGACCCAACGGAAACGGCAAGACGTTCGTCATTCGGTAGCGCAATAATCGTCCGCGTAAAATGATTGCCGCCTGTCGGCAGAGTAAACAACACATGCCGTCTCGTAGCTTTGCGCGTATCGGTATTGTAATCATACCGAACAACCGCACTCGTTTCTGCGATAAACAAATGACATCGCGATACCGGCATTGCAACCGACGTATCGCGACAATCCATGAGAAGACCATGCGGACGATTAAGGCCGTCAATCACCGTCGTTGTCGCTTCAGCAACACCATCATCGTTAAAATCTGACAGGGCAACCACTTTCCCCTGCGATGGAATACTCACAAGGATATTGCCTGCCTCATCTTTCGTCATTACGCGCGGCTTGCCTAACCCTTTTGCAAAAATCGAAATCGAAAACCCGGGCGGGAGCGTGAGCGGCAATCCCGTGACATTTTTCGAGATCGTATCTCCGACTTTCGGAGATACGATCTCTGTAATATCGAAAGACGGCTTTCGCACAACCGGCCCAATCCCGCGCAGATTTTTCCATGCAAAAATTCCTGCCCACACGAGCAGGATTACAACGACAATGCCTGCACCATATAATAACCGCTTCTTCATGCAATCGTCTTTTTATCAAGCAACTCCTTAAAATAAAAATAATGGGATTTCTTTACGCGCTTTGTCTTCTGCCGTAACCCGCGGTCCTTTTTGACTTTTTTTATTCGAGATCCATTCTTCAAGGCGTGTCACGGCAAAACCGTGTTTGGCGAGAATGATATAATCACGCGTTTCTCCAAGAATATACCGCTTCCGATCTCTCGGCGTTACCGTGAAAGATTTTTTTAACATATTACGGCTGGCGATATTGTTCCGGAACAAGAGAACGAATGTGCTCAAGAAACTCATCTTTCTTTTGTGGTGCTGCCTTAAATTGCATGCCGCGCACGGCGCTTCCTTTTACTTTTTCGGAAAAACTTTGAATAAGGCGGGAACAATCATCGGTCAAGGCTAATCCATTTCGAAATGTCGACATATCGATATATTTCCGATCGTAGGCAATATAGAGTTGACTTCGTACCTCTCCGCACTCACCCTTCGCGATAAACAATGCGTCGACAAATTCATTCTGCGTCCCTCGATCAAATCCTTCAGCAATATTCGACATCGGTGAAATAGATGCACGACGAATCTGTCGTTTTAAATCGTAATCTTTAAACGCCGGTTTATCGGTAATATCAAAAACAAAATTCGCGAGCGCACGAGATTTTTGCCAACAAATAAGATCTTCAAACTTTTGAATGGAGGCCATATCGAAATTTCGAGATATCGAAATATTATCTACGCACCATGACACCCCAGTAGTAGAAGCTTCGCTTCACTACGGGGCTACGCTTCTTATTTCCCATGACAACGTTTATACTTCTTTTTTGTTCCGTCAGGGTTTGTTGCTCCGCACGGACAGGGATCGTTGCGGCCAATTTTTGGCGCAGAAGAAGCAGGAAGCCCCTCGACTGCGCTCGGGGAAGAATTACCACCAGCGGTTTTTGCCGGTGCGGAAATAGAAACACCTTGCCGTTCGAGAAGTGACGGCGCGGCGGCTTGCGTGGCAACGCCGATTTTATAGATTGCATAGACGACTTGGCTCCGAATAAGCGCAAGAAGTTCTTGGAACATACGGAATGATTCACGTTTATACTCCACAAGCGGATCGCGCTGACCATAGCCCCGGAGCCCGATGCCGTGCCGGAGGTGCGTCATCGCGTCCAAATGCTCCACCCAGAGCGTATCAATCGCGCGGAGCAACATTCCCTTCTCGATTTCATGTAAAAACGCAGCGCTATCTTGCCCTAATTTTTTTCCCATTTCAGCAAGCCGGCTCTCCATTACTTCATATGCTTTCGCTGCTAGCTCATTACAATAATCCAATAATGCGGTCCGTGCCTGTGCTTCACCCTCGCGTCCGTTCTCTCCTCCTGCACATTTTTTTAATTCTTCTAAAAGATTCGAGATTGGCGGAAAGATCGTCGCCAACGTCTCCGCGATCTCTTTATAATTCCACTCCTGCCCTTCTGCCGTATGGAATGTCACGACGTTTTCAACTTCTTCATTCACCAGCGACAAAATTTCGTCTTTCGTATTCTCCGCGTTTAAAATATCCCGCCGCTTTTTGTAAATCACTTCGCGATGCTTGTTTAACACGTCATCATATTCAAGCAAGTGTTTGCGGATGTCAAAATTATGCCCCTCCACTTTATGTTGAGCGGTTTCGATTCCGCGTGAAAGAATACGATGCTCGATCGGCATGTCATCCGGCACGCCCAATCGCTCCATCATTTTTTTCATGCGATCCGAACCGAAAATGCGCATGAGATCATCATCCATCGA
>CAYHPG010000019.1:0-11162 GCA_964358625.1 uncultured Gammaproteobacteria bacterium | reverse complement strand
GTTTGCCCGTGGTAAAATTTGCGACCAGCGGGAGCTTACCACGGGCAAATATGGGCGTAGCGAGGAGGTACGAGGAGCGGAGCCGCATACTGCGTGTTATATGATGTAATAAAAAGCCGTCCCTCACTAATCGTCTTCATCGCCCCACTCGCTTTCCTCATCATACTCAACATCACCAGTAGAAGTGTCTACTCGTAAAATAGTGCTATCGTTTGAGTTTTGATAGCGAGTGGTGATCTGCGAGTTTTGAAACCCGTGATCAGCCAATTGCTTTTTAACAAAAGCCCTCTTCTCCTTATCGTGCTTAAAGTGGGGGGCATCATCTGGTTCAGGTGCGCCGCCGCCTATCCATATTTTTAATTTATTTTTGCTGGGGAAAAGTCTAACAGCTTCATCAAGCATACCCGGAAAATCATCTACTGTTGGATCTACAAAGTGTCCAACCATGGCTTGCTTAGACTCTTGATCGTAGATGATGATCCCCACACATGGACCAAGACCAGTCGTCTCTATGACGTTAGGGGCTTTTGTTAATTTCCACCCTTCAGTTTGGTCAACTGTTATTGTCTCCGGTTCCTCGGAGTATTCATGGGTTTCAAAACGATTTTTTTCACTCATAGGCTTTTTATTATTTCATATAAGGTCCGCGACATATCCTTGCCGTGGCGAGTCCGCCGAAGGCGAGACGAGACCATGGCGGATATGCCGCTGTTATGCGATGTGCGCGGAGCGCACGAGCGGAACAGCGGGAACCGCGGACCTTATGCAAAATGCTGCACGCATTTTGCATAACGTTCGCGGATAAAAGAAGTTTGCGAAGCAAATTTGGACGGAGAAACCTGCAAGGTTTCGTAGTCTTTTATCCGCTGTTATATTCCCCGAAGGGCAAAAATTTAGTGCAACGTTCCGAAGGAAAATTTTTGAGTTTGCCCCCGAGCCGTCGTTATTCTTTCTTGATTAATTCTGCATTTAAAAAGTCTCTTACAAAATCTCTAACTTCAGGTCTATCTGCAAATGGATTTTTCCCTCTTGAATTATCTCCACAGTAGGCAAAGCCGAGGAGATGGGCTGCGATTGTTTCGCACATTTCTTCACTAATTGCTGTTTTTACATTGTAATTTGGATTGGGGCTCTCAAATTTATTGTTGGGACCTCTGTATGTTGAAGCATAATGAGAAATGGGCGGATGTTGCTCCGCTAATTCCGCAAAATGCAACATTGTTTCTAAACCATTAACAATTTTTCCGTCTGGGAATTTTAGACTATGATCTCCAACATACATTGCTGGTTGAACAATGCTATGACCAATTTCATGGATAAATCCCTCTGCTAAAACAGTTCTCCTAACTTCTTGAGAAGTAGCATTTTGCGGAATTTTATAGAGCCAAATATCTGCTGTCGGTACTTTCAGCTCACTCCAAGGGGTATAGTCAATGTAAGAAGGGACAATCGCAGTCGGAGACATTGCTTCTGCTTCGTTGGTTGTTGGTTTTGGTTGTTCGCTTGTTGAATCTCTATGAAACCATGTAGGCGATTGTCCGACGACTTTTCTTAGGATTGATCTGTTTCTGGCGTTTTCTGGAAACAAAGCAAAAAGACCGCCCATTTCTCTTTCTGATAATTCAATTAACTCTTGGTTTTCAACAGGACGGGAAAAATCCATTTCTGGAATTGGTGGCATTTTTACTCCAGAGCTTTTATACCAATCAAGAGTTTCTCTCATGTCAAGACCTGAAGTTTTGTATTGTTCAGATGATGATTCATGTTTTTCCATATGGTTATTGTATTAAGTGAGACTTTTTAAATGTTTCTGAAATTACTACTTTTTTATGGTAACGGCGTTAAGGTTCGGGGGCAAATTGAATATAAGGTCCGCGACATATCCTTGCCGTGGCGAGTCCGCCGAAGGCGAGACGAGACCATGGCGGATATGCCGCTGTTATGCGATGTGCGCGGAGCGCACGAGCGGAACAGCGGGAACCGCGGACCTTATGCAAAATGCTGCACGCATTTTGCATAACGTATCCGAATATCGGAAGTTTTTCGGAGCCGCAGGCGTAGAAAAATTTGGGTGAGGGGCGAGCCGAGCCCCGAACCCGATATTCGGTGTTGTCCGAGGGTTTGATTTCTTTCCTTATTATAATTTACAAAGAAAGAGAAATCAAAAGCGCAGCGCCCCTTTGAGTTTTAAAGAAATAATTTTTGTTTTCCCTTATTTAAGCCAATATTTACTAATTGCTATTGACTAACGGCTGATAATATGCTATGCTAGATTATTAGTTTTTTGACAAAGAAAAAATTCAAACGAGGAGGTGCGTCATGCGTCGGTTTTTGTCTGATACATTCGCCATGATCACCTTCTCAACAGTTGTTGGAATGGTGATCGAGATTATTGTTTCGGGCATGACGCTCGAACAATCGGTACATGCTCGACTTACTGCAATCCCTGCCAATTTATTGACCGCACGACTTTATGGAATGTTCCGCGATTGGATGTTCCGATTGTTCGGGGCGCAAGAAGGTAGTCAGTTTAGAAAGGGCGTTGCAGATATTCTAGCATTCGTTCTTTTTCAAGTTCCGCTATACGCTACAATTCTTGCGACCTCCGGCGCCAATGTTCGCCAGATTGCAATGGCTTGCGGAACAGTAACGATTTTTTCAGCTTTCATGGGGAGGCCATACGGTGTTTTCCTAGACTTCTCCAGATGGTTGTTTAAAATCAAACAACAAAGCAGATAGAGGCCCTGCTCAAAAAATGGCCTCTTTTTTCTTTGTCAAAAAAAACAAAAATTATTTCTTTAAAATTTCGGACAAGGTCCGCGACATATCCTTGCCGTGGCGAGTCCGCCGAAGGCGAGACGAGACCATGGCGGATATGCCGCTGTTATGCGATGTGCGCGGAGCGCACGAGCGGAACAGCGGGAACCGCGGACCTTATGCAAAATGCTGCACGCATTTTGCATAACGCCGGCGCCTGATGCGCAGTGACGGTATGACGACGAAGTCGTCAGACCGGCATTGCGCATAGGCGCTGTTGCGCGATGTCGCGAGCGAAGCGGAGCGACAAGCGCGACAGCGACGACAGGCGCCGGCGTTGCGCAAAAGGAGCGGAGCGCAGCGACGCGATTTTGCGCAACTCGTTATTGTGCGTAGTATATTCGCTATGGTATACTGATTTTGTTTGTTATACGAACTCTATGGAGAATTATATTGAACAACTTGATCGAGAACTTCGACTACGCAATTATAGCAGGAAAACGAGAGAAAGTTATTGTCGCTGTGTAAACGAGTATCTTGCATTTGTCGAAACCCCGCTCCCCTATCAGCAAAAACGAATAGAAGACTTTTTGCTTGTGAAACAAGAAAAAAGTCTCTCGCCACAAACGATCAATCTCTCGCTCAATGCGATCAAACATTTCTATCGTGAAATTCTCGGCGTTCGAAGCACCATTGATATTAAATTCGCAAAACGATCAAAAAAACTCCCTGTTGTATTGAGCCGTCAAGAGATTCAATCGCTACTTGCAACTATTACGAACGCCAAGCATAAACTCATGGTCGCACTCGCTTATGGTGCCGGACTTCGTGTGAGCGAGATTATCAATCTTTGCGTAGCCGACGTTCTTATTGACGAACTCACGCTCCACATTAAAGAAGCAAAAGGAAAAAAGGATCGTATCACGCTCATACCGGAAAAATTAAAAAATGATTTGTACGCAGTACTCGCGGGAAAAGAAAGCGACGATATCGTATTTGGGAGTGAACGCGGCGGGAAATTAACAACGAGAACTGCGCAAAAAATTTTTGAGCATGCGCTACAAAAATCTGGCATCAAGAAACCGGCGACCTTTCATTCCCTTCGTCATAGTTTCGCAACGCATTTACTGGAAAATGGTGTTGATGTACGCTATGTACAAGAATTGCTCGGGCATGCGAATATCCGTACCACACAGCTCTACACGCAGGTGACAAATCCGATGTTAAAAAATATAAAAAGTCCTTTATAACAAGCGATTGACGCATTGATTGCCCCAACGTATACTATCCACAGTATTAAGACTGTATATGAATCAAAAAAATCACAACGAAGAGCCAACCATTGCAGATGTGCTTGAAGCCGTAAACGAAGCTTCTACAAAAACCGAAAAACGCTTTCAGGGAATTGAAGGACAACTTGACCGTATTGGTGGGCGGCTCGATGGGGTTGAAGGACGGCTCGACAAAATCGAATCAACGATGGTGACGAAAGATTTTCTTGAGGATAAACTTGCAGATCTCAAAGGCGATATTATTATTGAATTACGGAGTGAAGACCGAAAACTCGCGGCGCTCGTAGGAGTCTTAAGAACGCGGCAGGTTATTACCGAAGACGATGCGAAACAGATTCTTTCGATGAAACCATTTCCGCAATTGTCAGTATAGTAATTTTCACATATACTACATTTATACTATGCAGTATATTTTTTTTGGCACATCGGAATTTGCGGCAACGATTCTTGAGAAGCTTCTTGATACAAACATGCCACCAGCGACGGTTGTGACACAACCGGATCGTCCTGCTGGGCGTGGGAAGAAGTTGCAAGAATCTCCGGTTAAAAAAATCGCGCAAAACGGCGAAATTCCTCTATTGCAACCAGAAAGAATTATGAATGATGAATTAGGAATTAAGAATTTACGACCGGATCTATGTGTTGTTGCCGCATACGGGGGAATTATTCCAAAAGCAATCCTTGATATACCAAAACATGGATTTTTGAACGTACACCCGTCACTACTTCCTCTGTATCGCGGCCCATCTCCTATCCAGACAGCAATTTTAAATGGCGAAACAAAAACCGGCGTCTCGCTTATTCTTCTTGATGAAGCGATTGATCACGGACCGATTCTTGCGCAAGAAACAGCACCGATCGGATATCGTGACACTTCCGAGACGCTTTCCCATAAACTCGCGCTACAGAGCGCCAGAATGCTCCAAAAAGCGATCCCCGAGTGGCTTAATAGCACTCTTTCCCCTACTCCACAGGATCACACCAAAGCCACCTTCACGAAAATGATCGCAAAAGAAGACGGGCGCATTGATTGGAAAAAATCAGCGGAAGAAATAGAACGTCACGTCCGCGCGATGACTCCATGGCCGGGTTCCTATACATTTTGGAAAGAGAATAAAAACGAGGTACGGTTACACCTGCGAAGAGTATCTGTCTTGAAAGAAAGTCCTCGACCCCATGACCAAAGCTTCGCGTTGGCACGGGGCATGCTCCGCTCGGACAATAACTATCTTCTTGGCGAAGCGCTTGATACGTCTGATGATAAACTCGTTGTCGCTTGCGGAAGAGGAATATTAATTATTCATGAGATACAACCAGAGGGAAAATATGTCATGTCGTCGCAAGCGTTTCTGAATGGTCATCGAAGTATTATTGGATCAATTTTAGCGTAAGGAAGGTTCTCGACCGGGCTCGAACAATATTGACCTCACCCAACCCTCTCCTATAAGGAGAGGGGTTTTGTTTACGGATACATTTGATTCCCCTCTTCATCGTAGACGCGGATTGCTTTTGTGGGGCACGATTCTGCGGCGGCAATAAGCGCTTCTGCGGTTTCAGATGTTAAATCCTTTACAATCGCTTTTCCTTCACTATCAAGCTCAAATGCTCCTGGCGCCAAGGCAATGCAACTTGCCGCGCCAATACAAAGATCACGGTCAACTTCGATGCGAGAGATTTTCCCGGCGAAGCCGGGTCCGGCTTCGCCGGATTTTTGTTCATCTGACATATTGAAGGTCCTCGACTCGCTCGGACAATATTGACCTCACCCTAACCCTCTCCTTTAAGGAGAGGGGGTTCATTTAATCGAACTGAATTTTTTGTCCTGGTTTAATGGCAGTTCCATGCTGCGCAGTACTTGTATGTTTTTGAGAATGGTGCGCTGATTCTTTTGAATCATTTGCAAGCATTGCCTCCAAAGAAAGTCCGGGAATATCTTGAGGAACGATAATCACTGGCTCTGTTTTTTTAATTTCCGGCTTATGATGCGGCACGGTGCGATGCGGTGATGGCTTCGGTTCCGGGGGAGGTGAAAATTTTTGCGGCGCCGGTGGAATCGATACTTTTTGCGGTGCCTTTGCTTCCGGACGTTGTAAACGTTCTGACTTTATTTTCTTCAAACAATCTTTGCAATACACCGGTTTTGATGGATCAGGATTGAATGGAACAGTCGATGCTTGTTTACAGAGCGCGCAAATAATAGGAAAGAAGTTCTTATTCTTGTAAGGCGACGAACTTTCTCTGCGCTCTTCCCTTCTTGGAGAGCTCTCTTCTCGTCGCTCGAATGTCCGTTCTCTTTGGGGTGCGGGAGATGCTCCTTCCGCCACGCTCCCTTCTTCAAGCATCCCTGTCCACCGAGCTATTTTTTCCTCAATAACCGCTTTCGGTTTTGAGTACCGTTCATGCGTCACGCGGATAATCTTTTCTCGATTTCCTGTTTTTTCTTCTTCAGAGAGCGGCGGGAGCGTCGTTGCGGAAAAAGGATCAGACGAGACGCCATCGATCATCAGTTTTAAATAGATATCGAATTTTTTCAAATTCACGAGATCTTCAATAACAAAGCGTGGTGTAAATTCTGATTCAAGCTCTTCTGCATCTTTTGCGCCAACACGAAAGAGCACGATCGTTCCTACATTTCCAAAAACCGCCGGACGAACCACTTCATTCAACTGTTCAATATATTGGTGCGCAATAATAAGATTCAGACGGTATTTTCGCGCTTCAGAAAGAATGTTCGCAAAAGAATCCGTTGCGAAGTTTTGAAACTCATCAACGTATAAATAAAAATCTTTTCTATCCTTTTCTGCAATATCAATGCGTTCCATTGCAGCCATTTGCAACTTCGTAATCATCATAGCGCCAAGAAGCGCAGTGGTATCTTCTCCAATTCTTCCTTTTGCAAGGTTCACTAAAAGAATTTTTTGATTATCCATGATATCGCGCATGTCAATTGCAGATTTCACTTGACCGACAACATTACGAATCAACGAATTGGAAAGGAACTGCCCAACTTTATTTTGAATTGGCGCGATGGCCTCTGTTGCAAATTTATCTGGATATTTCGCATACTCATCAACCCAGAATGAACGCACCACCGGATCCTTCACTTTTTCAATAACTTTTTTCCGATAATTTTTGTCAACAAGAATGCGCATGATGCCAAGAAGCGTTGATCCCGGGTAATCAAGGAGCGCTAAAATGGCATTACGAAGAACATATTCCAAACGAGGTCCCCATGATTCCGCATAGATTTTTTTAAACACCCCAACAAGTCCAGAGGCAACAAGATGTTGGTGGCTTGGGTCCGTAACTTCAATAATATTAAACGCAATCGGGAATTCGCTATCGGCCGGATTAAAATAAATAACGTCATTAATACGACTTGATGGGATGTAATCGATCATCTTTTCTACAAGATCTCCATGCGGATCAACTACGGCAACGCCATGCCCCGCGCGAATATCAGCAACAATCATATTTTCGAGCATCGTCGATTTGCCCATTCCGGTTTTTCCAATCAAATACGTGTGACGACGACGATCATCTCGTTTAATACCAAAAGCGCGCTTCTGGTTTCGGAAGTTTGTTTGTGCGAATAATGTAATGTCAGAATGATCCATAGGTGCTTCTCGACCGTGCTCGAAGAATAAATTTTATACGATTGGTAAATTTGGCGGAGGCCCTTTTTCAATGTCCACCGTAGATTCCGCTGATGCAATTTCTTCGAACTCTTCATCTTCCTCCATTTTTTTGACTGTGGATGCGGGGCTTTCAACGGGAAGCGATACAGGAGGGGCAACGGTCGCTTCTGATGCGCTGAATGCTTGCCGAGGCAATGAACGGGTTACCGGCAATGAGAATGGGGGCTCTGCGCGTTTTGCTTCAGTCTTTCTCACGAGCGGGGCTTTCACCAAGATAACAGGAAAATGCCAGAGTGACGCAAGCTCTTCAATATTCAAAACAAACCCCGGACCCGCGCCACGAGAATCGGAACGCACGCGATACGCGCGCATGATTTTATTTTGACGCTGCGCAACGCGCCATTTTACCGGACCATAATACGCGATCGTCCAAATTTTCTTCTGAATAGAAAAACGATTAAGGTTAATCGTGTTAAACTGTTTTGTTGCACCGATCACCGCGCCAATCCCACGTGCCTTATGGTACACTTCGTTCTTCGCAATATACATGATGCGAAATTTCGTACGAAATCCAATCTTTGATATTTTTCGTTCGATTGCAGCGACAACATCTTTTTCACCCGGCGTCATGTGCATCATCATGGTTGGTGGTCCTTCATCTTTCTTATCCGATCCTCCTTCAGCTGCACCAAAAACAAAGTCGCTAAATGTTGAAAGAACCGTAAACGGCACCGCGAGTATTTTATCAAAGATTGTTTCTTTCTTTTTCTCTTTTCGAGAAACAAGCTTATTGATGATTTTATCCCCCGCATCTTTCCATTTATCATTAATGGGCGTTAAAACGAATTGAATCCAAATCTGTTCTCCGGGACTAATTTTACTCATGCTTTCAAGAAGCGCTGCCATCGGATCTCGAAATTCCCCGACAAGTTTATCCTCGAATTCCAAATACGTCCGAATCGGGTATACTTCGTGTTTGTGTAATTTATACTCGAGTCCAAAAAATGTGTACTCCGGATGCGGCCACCGTTGCGGCACGCTCTGCACGTAATCATCTATTTCCGTAATTTCCGCATCGGGATATTGTCCGTACACAGACGCCTCGACCATATCACGCCAATCTTTTGGACAACGAATAATGAACTGGATGTATCCACCAATAGAAACAATTTCAAGACTTACCGCGAGTTGACTCTTTCCCTGCCAGTAGCGTTGATAGAGCGTTGTCGTCCCGTGTCCACCTGCCAAATGGCTAAAAATATTTTCAGCGACAAGCGGACCATTTTCATTACTTTTCGGCACGTCAATCGCGAGCATCACATATTTCACCGAATCTGCGTAGGCATTCAGGATATAAAAATTCCAATATCTCCACGTCCCCAAAAGAAGCGCCCAAAGGATAATTGCCCAACCACCATGCGAAAATACAAACGAAAAAGATTCCCACGGTGTTGCGTTGGCAATCTGCTCTAACACACTAAGATCAATAACAAACTCGGGCATTTTTCCTCCTTACTAGGACTTAGGCTCAAACCCGTAACTCCTATTTATAATACTTTACAATGGCTGTGTGAGAATATACCGTTCATCGGGAAGTTTTGTGAAACGCTCACGATCCATAAGCGCCAAATGCACTGTTGCTTTTCCTACGAAGCGCTGCGTGAGTACGCGACGTACAATTTCTTCTCGCTGCAATCCATTGTTTTCATTTTTCAATATATCACAAACAACGTCAGATACGGTTCCTGGCTTATATCCCCACTCGGCAAGCGCATACATTCCCCTGCCAACAAGCACAAAGCGTTTATCCATAATGAGTTCATTATGCACGGTTGGTGGATGCGCTACCTTTTGATCAAACTGTGCTGCGTTAATGCGTTCGGTTATATCATTAAAGTGCAAGGGCTTCTCATGACGTTTTAAAATAAGATAAATTTTATCTTTCATGCGCTTCGGATGAATGGTTTGCCACGAAGAAAGGCCCCACTCGCCAAACACATTTTTCTGTATTCGTTTTGCCAGACTCAATAATGCTTCACAATGTTCGTCAGTGATTTCGCCGCTTACGCCTTTCGCGCGATACAAACGGACAATGGTCGCAAAATCTACTGGCGCTTTCTGTTCTTGCAGTAACTCCTCAAGCATTGTGCAGGCATTGCGTAATCCTTCCAACGATACGGCGCGAAGCGCCCAACCATTATGTAATTGCTCATTTTCCACGATCGCTTGAAATCGATCGTGCAATAATTCTTCCAGTAAAAATGAAAGGACCGATCGCGCTTCGAGAGGTCGATCACGTCCGGCAATACAGCGATCATAGAGTTCGCTCGCGGGGAGTGCGCCGCCGACCTCTTCGAGACATTGACGAACAACGTGTTCAACAACAGCAATCGATGATAAAAAATTCGCATGCTCGCGTACTTTTTTTATCGCTGCGCGTTCAATTTGACGTACACGTTCTCGAGTTACTTCAAGCGTTATACCAATCTCTTCGAGTGTTTCCTTCGCTCCCCCTTGCAAGCCAAAACGACGCGTGAGAATATCACGGTCACGAGAAGGCAATGGCTGCAGAATCCGCGCCAGAATCTCCTGCGGAACAAAATGCGCTATTTCCTCTGCATGCTTTGATGATAGGACTTTTTCGAGTATAGAATCAGGCATGTTTTTACTATAGCATAAACTAGACAAGTCGTCAATGATTGTTGTCTAATATAAATCCAGCACCACTCTACCGTAGAGTGGTGCTGGATAAAAAATCGAAAGAGACAGCTATTTACGCACTTGCATCCTATAGACAGTCGCCAATAGCGGGCTTGCGATAAAGATCGATGAGTATGCTCCGGACGCAATACCAACGATGAGTGCAAGGGCAAAATATTTTACCGTCTCGCCGCCGAAGAAATAAATTGCAACAAGCGAAAGAAGTGTCGTGAGTGTTGTATTGATCGATCGAGTGAATGTTTGCGTGACACTTGTATCGATGATGTCGTCAAATGAAAGCCGTGTGCCAAGACGCCCAAGATTTTCTCGGATGCGATCAAAAACAATGATGGTGTCGTTAACGGAATATCCGAGGACCGTAAGAAGCGCAACGATAAAGCCGCTCGCAACTTCGATGTGAAAAAATTTTCCTAAAAGCGCAAAAAGGCCGATCGGAAGAAGCACATCGTGAATAAGAGAAATGATCGTGATCACACCATACTTCCAAGAGGCAACCGGCCGCGAAACATGCCGAAATGCCCACGCGACATACAACGTAATGGCGAGCATTACAAGAATGACGCTCCACATTGCCTTCCCTTGGAGTTCTTTTCCAATTGCCGGACCAATCGTTTCAAAACTATTTTCCGTCATGCTTCCAAGTTTTGTAAGCGCTTGCACTAGGGCTTCATGCTTTTCTTCCGTCACTGTTGCAAAACGAAATAATGTTTCCTTTTCATTTACCGGTTGAATCAATGTGTCGTTCAATCCTTGC
>CAYHPG010000018.1:0-11239 GCA_964358625.1 uncultured Gammaproteobacteria bacterium | reverse complement strand
TTGCTTCACTTCAGTATACTTCATAATCACATTTTTTCTACAAATCGACTTTGGAGTGGCAACTTATGCTTTGCGAGACGAAGGGCTTCTGCAGCAATCTCGCGCGTAACACCGTCAATCTCAAACATAATCGTTCCCGGTCGCACAACCGCAACATAGTGATCAACCGCTCCTTTTCCACCACCCATAGGGACCTCTGCGCCTTTCGTGGTCACTGGTTTATCAGGAAAAATACGAATCCATATTTTTCCACCACGCTTTAAGTAATGCATCATTGCACGACGCGATGCTTCGATCTGTCGTGACGTCACCCATGAACTGGTGAGTGCTTTCAACCCATACGAACCAAAAGCAAGTGTCGTTTTTGTCGTCGCAACTTGATACCCTTTTAAGGTATTCTTGTGCATCTTGCGGTATTTTACGGATTTTGGCAATAGCATACGTTTTTATTCTTTCTTATTTCCGCCGGAGGCGGATCCGCCTTTGGCGGAAAATACCTCTCCGTGATATACCCATACTTTTACGCCAACTGCGCCATAAATCGTATGTGCTGCTCCACGCGAATAATCAATACGTGCGCGCAGTGTATGCAGTGGAAGCTTTCCCGTAATCATCTTTTCACGACGCGCAATTTCTGCGCCATCTAATCGTCCCGACAAAAGAATTTTAGCGCCTAAGACGTTCGATCGCTGCATACGGCCAAGCGCCTGACGCATTGCACGACGGAAAGGAATACGCTTTTCGATGTCTGCAATAATATTCTGCACAATAAGCGCTGCATTTAACGTTGGATGCTCTGCTTCTTGAATCTGTAATTGAATATTCGTTCCTTTGGGGAAAAACTGTTCTTGCAATTCCTTCTTTAATGTTTCAGCGCCTTGTCCACCGCGACCGATGATAAGACCGGGCTTCATAACAGAAAGAACAACCGTCACTGCATTGGGCGAACGTTCAACAGCGACAGACGCCAATCCAGAATCCTTGACGCGCTTTTCTAAGAACTTCCGCATGCGAATATCATCACGAACAAGCGCCGCGTAGGAACGACGATTCGCGAACCATCGTGATGGCCACGTTTCGATGACTGCAATTCGAAAACTTTTTGGATTTACTTTCTGTCCCATATGCCATTGTTCTCAACGAGACCGTCGAGTTGTTAGAACAATGAGCACCCCCTCACTCAAAATCATGGGAGAAATGATGCTCCATTTGTTATTCACTGTTCTCAAATAATTATAGTGATCGTATCGCATAAAAAGTTTTGAGTGAGGGGGTAACGGTTTTGTAGCTACTCACGTGACGCTCGCAGACAAAACGCGTTATCCTGATCCTGACTTTCTATTAAACAATCGTTTTAAAAATCCTTTTGACTTGCCATGATCACGTACATTCTCTTTTGCTCCTTCAATGTGATGCCGCCCCGCAAGACGTCCCGGCACTGTTGCTGGCGCATGATGATCAGCGGTTGGCGCGTGTTGCTTCCCTTCGTGCTCATGCGTTGCATGTTCTTTCTTCTTATTGTGCGCTGCTTCTCCGCGCTGACTTCGTAATGCTTCACGACGCGCTCGTCCTCCCTTTTTCCCTTCTTCGCGTTCAGCAATAACAAGAGTAATATGTGCCGATCGTTTTCGAATCGGCGTTGCGCGACCAAATGCACGGGGACGTGACCGTTTCAGCATGGGACCCTCATTGACGATAAGACTCTTTATATATAAATTTTCACGCACACAATCAAAATTTTGTTCTGCGTTCGCAGTCGCCGAATGCAATAATTTTGTTAATGGGGTTGTTGCGCGACGAGCAATGGAAAACAACTGTCCTTCAGCACGGTCAATAGACAAACCACGCACAACGTCTGCGATAATGCGCAATCGTCTTGGTGACATACGGATATGATTGGCGTGTGCGATAATTTCCATAGATTATTTTTTTCCTGCAGCTGGCGGCGAGGCTTGCGCCGCTTTTGCCGCAGTTGCCTGCGCTACTGCTGCAGCTTGTTCCGTTTCACGCTGCATACGTCCACCATGTTTTATAAACTTTCTCGTCAACGAAAATTCTCCAAGCTTATGCCCAACCATATTTTCTACAATGTGTACGGATACATGGTTCTTGCCATTATGCACACCAATGATAAAGCCAACCATTTCAGGAGTAATCGTCGCATCGCGCGACCATGTCTTTACAATCGTCTTATCACCTACTTTCAAACGTGACAATTTCTTCGCAAGGCGATGATCAACGTATGGACCTTTTTTGAGTGATCGAGACATAGGTTACTTTTTACGTCGTTGTAAAATAAATCGATTACTCCACTTTCCGGGCTTTCGCGTTTTTACACCCATCGCAACCTTCCCCCACAATGTCTTTGCGTGCTTCAGTCCAATCGGATTTTTCCCTTCTCCACCACCGTGCGGATGATCAACGGGATTCATGACTTTTCCACGAACTTCCGGTCGCCACCCCATGTGCCGCATACGACCTGCTTTCCCTATCCGCACATGACGCAAATCGGGGTTTGAAACTGTTCCGATACTTGCCATGCACTGCTTGGAAACAAGTCGAATTTCGCTTGATGGCAATTTCACGTGTGCGAACTCCCCTTCCACGGCAACAAGCTGTGCTTGCGCTCCCGCAGAACGAACGATCGCTCCGCCTTTTCCAGGAGCAAGTTCAATATTAAACACCGTCATTCCGATCGGAATATTCACGAGCTGTAAACGATTCCCCGTCTTTACGTCGATGCGCGATTGCGATGAAAGAAGCGTGTCGCCGACTTTCAATCCTTCCGGACTTAAAATGTAGCGCTGTTCTTTATCGGGATAGGTAACAAGTGCGATGCGTCCTCCACGATTCGGATCATATTCAATGGATGCAACCTGCATTGGAACATCGTACCGCTCCTGCTTCCAATCAATCATACGAATGTAGCGCTTTGCTCCTCCGCCACGATGACGCACGGTGATGCGTCCATACGCATTACGTCCCCCTGTTCGCTTTTTTACAAACATGAGTGACTTTGTTGGCTGCGTTTTCGTGATATCAGAAAAATCCTGCACGCTCGAAAAGCGCCGTCCTGCCGTATTCTTGTTGTACATTGTTACACCCATAGAATGATGTTACACGCCTTCGTACACCTGAATTTTCTTATCCTTTGGTAACGTCACCATCGCTTTCTTCCATGCCTTTGTCGTTCCTTGTGATCGCCCATAGCGTACCTGTTTTCCACGAACGCGAACGATATTCACGCGCGTTGGACGAATACCATATGCATCGAAAATCGCCCGACGAACATCAACCTTCGTTGCAGTATTTGCGACAACAAAGACATACTGATTGTGCGTCCCCGCTTGTGCTGCTTTTTCAGAAACAAGTGGTCGCAATAAAATCCGCCATGCAATCGTTTGCTTCGCACTTCCTCTCGAAACCGCGGGCTTTTCTGCAATCGCTGGGGCGCTCACAGCCGGCGCGGTCACTTCTGGCGACTCCTTTTTCTTGAATCGAGAAAAAATGCTCATACCGCCTTTTTATTTCCGTATACTTTCGTTAAATAATCAACAGACTCCGGTGTCGCAACCATATAAGGATACTTCAAAAGATCAATAATACTCACGTTCTCTTTTCCTGCTGTTGCGAGTGATGGAATATTGCGCGCGTGCTGAATCAAATCATGCGCTTTCTCGTGTGTCACAAGAAATGCTGCGTGTTTTTTTTCTAGTGGAATATGTAATGCGCGCAACACCTGCACCACTGCCTTCGTTTTTGCTTTTGGAAGCGTCCATGAATCAAGAAGAAAAAGTTTCCCTTCTTCTGCCTTTGCAGAAAGAGACATGCGCATTGCTTTTTTCATAACTTTCGCATTGATTTTCTTCTCGTAGTTGCGCTCTGTGCGCGGACCAAATGTTACGCCACCGCCACTCCACAACGGCGAACGCGTTGACCCATGACGAGCGCGCCCCGTATGCTTCTGTTTCCATGGCTTTTTACCTCCACCACGAACTTCTGCGCGTGTCTTTGTGTGCGCGGTAGATCGACGACGATTTGACATGATGGATGTCACGACAAGATGGAGCAATGCGCCGTCTGCGGCAACGCCAAACACCGAAGGATCAAGTTCCATTTCGCGCGCTACTTTCCCTTCATGATTGTATACGGGAACCTTCATAGTGCTGTAACCATTACGAGACCATTACGCGCTCCAGGAATCGCGCCTTTCACATACAAGTACCGTTTTTCAGAATCTATTTTTATTATCGGTAAATTTTTTACGGTCACGCGGTCAACACCCATATGCCCAGCCATGCGTTTCCCTTTTTCAATAGGTCCACCGCGCACACGACGTGAACCGATAGATCCTGGCATGCGCTCTTGATCTTTATGTCCATGCGTATGCGGATGCCCACGGAAATGATGCCGTTTCACGACGCCGGCAAACCCTTTTCCTTTTGACACCCCCACGACGCGCAGAACATCCCCTTCTACGAATTGTGCGACCGTCAATTGATCCCCAACAGACGCCGTCGGCGTTTCTTTTGCAAAACGAAATTCACGCAAAAATCGCAATGGAGCAGCTGATGAGTCCGCTTTCTTCACGTGTCCTGCGACTGATTTCGAAAGATGCTTCCGCGCGCCATATCCAACTTGCACGGCAGCATATCCATCTTTTTCTTTGTTCTTCACCTGCGTCACCACGCATGGTCCCGCTTCCAATACAGTCACAGGAACGACTTTTTCGTCCTTCCATATCTGCGTCATGTACAATTTTTTTGCGAGAATAAATTTCATACGCTTCGTATAAGAAAAGCCGAACGTACCATCGTCCAGCTTTTCGCCGAAAGTCTATTGGTACTGTTATTGTTTTGGGATGCAAAACTCCTTTTATTCTCTCCTCTCTTCTCGCATACACTTTCTCTCTTCGAGAGTTATACACGATCCGAAATGAGAAATCACATCTTAATCTCTACATCCACACCAGCCGGCAAATTCAAACTTGTCAGTGTTTCGATGGTTTTTGGCGTTGGCTCTAAAATATCAATCAACCGCTTGTGCACGCGCATTTCAAATTGATCACGCGCATCTTTATGCACAAACGATGAACGGTTCACCGTCACACGCCGCTTTTCTGTTGGGAGTGGTATAGGTCCTGCAATTTTTGCGCCGGACCGTTCCACCGTCTCAATAATCGTCCGTGTCGACTGATCAATAATCTTATGGTCGTACGCACGAATTTTCAATCGAATACGACTGACGGTTTCTTCTCCAGACTTGCCCTTCTCTGTTGCTGGGGCGACAGAAGAAACCTTTCGCGTCTTCTTTTTCGTTTCAGTCGTTGGTGTCATGGTGTTGAAAGAACAAAACGGAACATGCGCTTACTTAATGATTTTCGTGACCACTCCTGCGCCAACCGTTTTACCACCTTCACGAATTGCGAAGCGCTGTTTCTCTTCAAGCGCTACCGCCACAATAAGCTTCACTTGCAATTTTACGGTATCACCAGGCATCACCATCTCTGTTCCTTCCGGCAATGTCACTTCACCCGTCACATCGGTCGTTCGAATATAGAACTGGGGTTTGTATCCCTTGAAGAACGGCTTGTGGCGACCACCTTCTTCTTTCGTTAAGACATAAATTTCGCCTTCAAACTCGGTGTGTGGCGTCACGCTTCCGATCTTTGCAAGCACCTGTCCACGTTCAACATCTTCTTTCTTTGTACCACGAAGCAAGAGTCCTGCGTTGTCACCGGCACGCCCTTCGTCCAGTGTCTTATTGAACATTTCAATACCCGTCACAACGGTTTTACTCGTTGCGCGCATACCGACGATTTCAACTTCTTCGTTCACTTTAATCATCCCGCGCTCGATACGACCGGTCACCACCGTACCGCGCCCTTCAATCGAGAAGATGTCTTCCACCGGCATAAGGAACGGCTTATCGGTTTCGCGAACAGGATCTGGAATGTGACTATCCAATGCTTTCAAAAGTTCAAGAATCGGCTTTTGCGCTTCCGGGTCCTTCGGATTTTCAGATGCCTTGAGTGCAGAACCACGGATGATCGGAGTCGTCGCGCCCGGGAACTGGTACTTCGTGAGTAACTCACGCACCTCTTCCTCAACAAGGTCAATCAACTCTTTGTCCTGCACCGCATCGCACTTATTCAAAAACACGACAATGTAGGGAACTCCCACTTGTCGCGCTAAAAGAATGTGTTCGCGGGTCTGCGGCATTGGTCCGTCGGCGGCAGAGACCACAAGAATCGCGCCGTCCATCTGCGCCGCTCCGGTAATCATGTTTTTTATATAGTCCGCGTGTCCGGGACAGTCAATGTGCGCATAGTGACGCTTCTCGGATTCGTATTCAGAGTGATGCGTTGCAATCGTAATACCACGCGCCTTTTCTTCCGGTGCGTTATCAATTTCATCATACTTCTCGACGCGCGCTTTCATACCAACCGCATCAGCAACCATCGTGATTGCCGAGGTCAATGTGGTCTTTCCGTGATCAACGTGTCCAATGGTACCGACGTTGACGTGTGGCTTAGAACGATCAAATTTCTCTGCCATAGGAGTAATGAAAAAACGTTAAAATGATTAAGGTTTTAAGTAAAAAGTATTGAAAATCCCCGTACGGACGGGAATCATGCTTCCCACTATACAAGAGGGTATAAAATCCGTCAAGCGAACGCCTTGACAGCGTTTTTACGGGTGCTATACTCAAATTGGTTATCAAGTAGCGAATCGCATTCGCGCAAGCGAACCGGCAAAACACTCCGAAGTCCTCGGGGTGTTTTGTGTTTATGGTATACTGCATCACGACGGAGACTGTGGAGAGTAACTTCCGACGGTTCGGAACGCTACTTGATAACTAGCTGGTCCGCTTCATCGCGGATGCGGTTCAACTCCGCTACTCTCCGTCGCAGGGACAACTCCTATTTTGAGAGTTGTTTTTGTTTTGGATAAAAAAATAGGGGCGGGAGCACGCGCGTACGCATGCCCCGCCCCGAAGAACATCATCGTTCACTTCTCGAAAAATTCACCGAGGTGAACAGTCTTGGTGCTGACTCCACAATTTGCCGAAGGCGTCCTTGAGCCCCGAACGGAGAGCGGCCATCGCGTCCGGATGCCGAAGACGAGCCGGCAGAACGCGGATCTGGGTTGTAAGATCTTGCCGGTTGTCGAACACCGCAAATGGAATAAACCTTGTGCCCGATGGGGTATCAAGCTCCACCCACTGTCCGTCGAGTAGCGTGCACACGCACCCCGATACTTTGAGATCGTCACAGCCGTAGTCGCCGTTCATAACGATCGGCGGCACGCAGTGAGCGAGGTCGTCTCCCTCCTTACCCGGTTTGGCGCGCTCGAAATTCCTGGTCCACGATTGCCATGGCTCTACTCGTACATACAGGACTACAGCGTTAGCAGTGATCTCGGGAGCGAGCTGAGAAAGCGCGTATTTGTATCCAAGCGGAGGCGGAAATGGCATCATTGCACCGTTCGGACCTCCACGCGCAAACTCGATAACCACCGTCTTGCCAACGACCCCCTCTTTGTTCGCCGCATTGCGCGCATCCACGATGGCTCGAGCATCCGGTTCGATGCCGGTGAGAAGGGCTACGATAGTCGCTTGTTCCATATCTCCGGTCGGATTGTCAAGACCGACCGCCTTACTGGCCATCCGTAGACGGGCGAGCAGGTGCTCCGCGGCCGACTCTACGGTGAAAATCTTGCCAGCGACTAGATCCAAGTAGTCATAGTTCACAAGCCAGATGAGCGTACCCCACTCGAGAGGATCAAAAAACTGCTTGTCCGGCGCTTGAAAAAAAACCGGTTGGAAGCCGAGTTTCAATCTCTCTTCATCGATCCGACGCATGAGATTGACGTACGGGAAGTCGTCAATCTGAGTGGTGGGACCGAGATGAAAATCACGCGCGAGCTCTTCCTGCGAAACATCCTCGCGCAAGAATTTTCTTACTTCAGACTTGCCTGACGCCGGCAAAGCGAAAAGTAAAACGGTCTCGAAAATCATCCGACCCTCCTGTGCACTATGGCACTGTGAGTAATTGTACAAACGAACAACCCCATGTCATTCGCGTGTAAACCGTACCATATCCAAAACAAAAATCAAGGGCTATACCCTTGAACAAACGCTCGCCTTCCAATAGGTGAAAGTATATCTATTTCGGGTGTTTGAGAATATTCAAAATGATGTAGGTATCATTCTTGATTTGAAAATAGAACCGGTAGGAACCATTGACGCGTGCTTGCCAAATATCGCGCTCTTCATCGTATTTCTTTGCGTGCAGTGAAGGATGGGTGATCGCTCGTAAAAGAAAAGAGAGTTGCTTTTCAAATTTTCTTCGTATCAATTCCGGAAGTTTTTTCAAATGACGCAAGAAAGGATCAGTAAAGGCGACCTTCATATACTGCGCAAAAACGTGAGAGCTGATTTCGCAGTATGAAAAGACTTTGAGATACGCCCTTCGGCAACTGCCTGCAATCCTTCACGTATTGCTTTCTCTTCACGAGAAGAACTCTGTTGCTTTTGCAATGCAGTAAGGGGTATTTTAAAAATAAGGAATTGTTTTGTTTTAGTAATAGTAACCGATTGCATAATTTCATCATAGCACGATAGAATGTAGTGTCAACAAAAAACAAGGGCTATGCCCTTGACCCGAATTCTAGATTGCTTCGTCTGCGTCGGCTGACGGATTCCTCGCAATGACATTTTTTTTTGTTTATCCCAGACTAAGTCTGGACGGTTACAGACTTAGTCTGGGATAAGCTACTCCCCCTATTCGTCAATTGTTTCAAACTGGAATGTTGGCTCGTCGTTTGAATGCGCTTGCGATGCGTCAACACCCGGTGTTGAATCAACACCGGGTGTTTTTGCTCCACCAAGTGTTGTCTCCGCCATCGCGTCCCATACGACAATTTCCTCTCGTTCGTTTTCCGCTACCGCCGCGAGTGTCTCGTTGATTTTTTCAACCGTTGATTTTTCACGCCCTGAGCCCGTCGAAGGGTTTTTTTGTTGAAACGGCTCAATGACAAATTCCGGCTCGCCGTCCGCATCCAATACCACATACCGTTCGCCGGAACTCCGCACCCACTGGAGGAAATCTTTAAATTGCATAGAATAAAATCCGAAATTCGAATATAGAAATCCGAAACAATAAATTCCAGAGATCGTATCTCTGTACATTTACAGAGATACGATCTCTGAGGTTTCAAAATACAAAACACGTTTTATTATTTGAATTTCGAATTTTGAATTTGTTTCGAATTTCGTGCTTCGTGCTTCGGATTTTTACGATATCCTTTTCTTCTCTCCGCTCCGCTCCGCAATAATTTTCTCAGCGACATTGCGCGGCACTTCCTGATACGAATGGAATTCCATACTGTAGCTTCCGCGACCTTGCGTCATCGAGCGCAACTGGGTCGCGTATCCGAACATTTCCGCAAGTGGAACAAGCGCATCAATCACTTTGATATTGGAGCGGTCGCGCATTTCCTGAATCTGGGCGCGCTTCGCATTCAAATCCCCAATCACTTCACCCATAAAATCCGGAGCAGTGATGACCTCCACTTTCATAATGGGCTCGAGCAGTATCGGTCTTGCGCGTTTGATCGCGGCCTGCAAAGCCATCGATCCCGCAATTTTGAACGCGGCTTCGTTGGAATCCACGTCGTGATAGGTACCATCATAGACCCCAACCTCAACGTCAATCAACGGATACCCCGCCATGACACCACGATCCAATGCTTCCATCACACCCTTTTCAATTGCCGGGATAAACTCGCGCGGAATCACACCGCCCTTCACTTCATCTAAAAATTCATGCCCCGCTCCCCGTTCGCGCGGCGCCACGCGCAACCAACAATGCCCGTATTGTCCGCGTCCGCCGGACTGCTTAATATATTTCCCTTCCGCTTCTGCGGTCCCCAAGATTGTTTCTTTATAGGCCACCTGCGGCTTCCCGACATTCGCCTCCACACCAAACTCGCGCTTCATGCGATCAATAATAATATCCAAGTGCAATTCGCCCATCCCCGCGATAATCATCTGGAGCGTCTCTTCATCGGTGCGCACGCGGAACGTCGGATCTTCTTGTCCGAGTTTCATGAGCGCCATACCCATTTTTTCTTGATCCGCTTTCGTCTTCGGTTCAATCGCCATCGAAATCACCGGCTCGGGGAACGTGATGGATTCGAGAACGATTTTATGTTCCGGATCGCAAAGCGTATTGCCCGTCGATGTGTTCTTGAGTCCAACCGCCGCCGCAATTTCACCCGCATACACCGCTTTAATATCTTCACGATCATTTGCATGCATCCGCAAAATGCGACCGAAACGTTCGCGTTCACCGGTCGTCGTGTTCAAGACATACGATCCCGCCTCCATCATTCCGGAATAGACACGGAAAAATGTCAGCGTCCCTACAAATGGATCTGTCGCAATCTTAAAGGCTAGGGCGGTAAACGGTTCGGTATCATCAGCTTTCCGCGCAAGCGTGAGCTTCTTTTCCGGATCTTTCGGATCAAATCCGTACAAGGGCGGCACATCTAACGGCGACGGCAAGTACGCATTCACGCCATCAAGTAAAGACTGTACACCTTTGTTTTTCAACGCCGATCCGCAAAAGACTGGCACGATTTCAAATGCAATAACCGCTTTGCGAAGCACGCGCTTTAATTCGCCAACCGGAATTTCTTCGCCCGCCAAGTATCGCGTCATAAGCGTTTCATCTTTTTCAACAATCGCTTCAACAAGTTTGTGGCGATACTGTTTTGCTTTTTCCATCATGTCCGCCGGCACATCTTTCTCTTCAATATCTTTGCCCAAATCATCTTTATAATAATGCGCACGCATCGTAAGTAAATCGATGATACCCAAGAAATTTTCTTCTGCGCCGATCGGGAGTTGCACCGGATGCGCGTTCGGCGTGAGTCGCTCATGAATGCCTTTCAAATCCGCATAAAAATCCACACCCATTCGATCCATCTTATTGATAAAACACAATCGCGGCACTTTATACTCATCGGCATAATGCCAGTTGGTTTCCGATTGCGGCTCCACTCCGGACACACCGTCAAACACGACGACCGCGCCGTCGAGCACACGGAGTGAGCGCTTCACCTCAACCGTAAAATCAATATGTCCCGGAGTATCAATAATATTAATGCGATGATTTTTCCAGAAACAGGTGATGGCGGCGGCGGTGATCGTAATGCCTCGCTCACGCTCTTGC
>CAYHPG010000017.1:0-11264 GCA_964358625.1 uncultured Gammaproteobacteria bacterium | reverse complement strand
CCAAGAACCGGAGTCATCGTAAAATCTGCCTACCTACTCGGTTGTGGAACTTTCGCAACGACTTTAAAAAGCTGCACATTCCATGAAAGTGTCGCCGGATCCATAGGTTGATCAAACGTGAATGAGAGCGCGACATTGGGACACACATTCTGCGTGATGTTCGGGAACTGTAATTGAACGAGCGTTGGCGGATTCGATGCAAGGATATTCGGACGAATGCCGCAACACGTATTGCTTGCAACCCCGCATTTGTCCGGAAGCGTTTGCGAAGGCGTACATGAAATTTGTTGCCCTGCGTCATTCAAAAGTGAAAACGCACTGCATTGGCGATCGTCACTAAACCCACACACGACTTTGAGCGCGCCTTTTCCATCTTTCCCTCCCGCTATTGCACTAACATCGGTAGAGTCTTCTGTTTTTCCTTGCTCAACGCCAACGGAAATAACTTTCTGCTCCGGATCGATGTTATTGTCTGGACCTTGCGGCGCAATGGGAAAAAGATTAAGGAGCGGTGAAAAAAGCCGCCCAACAATTTCTTTTGAACTCGTCCAATTCCAGTTATAGAACATCGGATCAAGTCGTTGTCCTTCCGCAGGATTACACGCGTCTGGCGCGCCATATGCAACGCTTGAGTACGGCGCTTTTTCTCCGGTCACATACGACGTATAGCTCGCTGGCTCGACAGACACATCAGCAAGCGCGCAGGTTGCAGGAGCTTTCTTTGTACGGAACGTCCACGAATAGTATTTCGTATTAACATTGTTAAAATGGAACGCCGTATTAGTCCCTCGATCAAGATCCTTCTTATTGATACCTTTAATGCCATTCATTCCTCCCGCTTCCACCGTAACTCTATACGTCGTATCTGCGAGTAACCCCCCAAGCGGATAGAAACGTAAAGTGTAAGTCGTAGGATTGTACGTATACGTACGAATGGGAATTGCGGGATATACCAAATTATTCAATGCACATTCTGTTCCCGTTGTTACTGTTGCGCTCGTAATCGCAAGAGCGGATGTGCTCAAATCGTTTGTCATGTTCCCTGCGCTAAACGCTGCATTGCCTGCGCCAACTGCAGAAAAAGTACGCGCAGCTACCTCTGCTGCCGTTGCCTGTAATTCTACATCTCTCGCTCTTGCGACAATTTCAGTTGCTTGTGATTGTTGCGAAACGGTTGCTTTAGTTCCAAGCGCTGTCATGAGCTGCGTTATTGCGGTTGCTGCGGCGCGCGCGGATGTTGCTGCTTTACGCGCTGCGGTTGCTGCGCTTGACGCGGCTTCGATTTGTTCCAAAGGGATAGGCGGGCTATTCACGTCTCCCACGTCATTCTTCGCTCTATTTCCTTGCGTCACCGCTGCTGTCCCGTCAGTCTGTGCAATTGCACCCTGCGTTTCAACAGCTGTTTTAAGTATTGTAATAGTCCCGCTCACCGGCTTGCACGCATAGAGTTTTACGGCATCTACAGATCCGCCGAAAACATTATACGAAATCGGCAAAGAGAACCTCACGCCAACTTCGGCATTGCTGCATGCTGCGTCGCATGTTGGCCATTTTGAAATAACCGTTGGCGCATCAAAACGAATGGTGAGTTTTCCTGTGTCACTTTTTGCATCGGTCGCTGTCTTCCTTGCAGTGGCAGTAATATCAATTGGCGCATTAACACCACTTGCATTCACGGTTTCTGCGCTCGCATTCGGACCGGATCGCGCCGTTGTTTGCCCTTTTGGACTTGCTGGCACAACTGTTGCCTTATTGGTGTTTGATGATGCCCACTGCCACGTATATCCTGTATCATCAAGAAGGTTACACTTGGGTCCAACCAAAAGCCCCGAAAAATCTTGCGTAGCGTTTGGCGCGGTAATGGTTGCCGCTCCCGGGGACACAAGCACGGATTCAATCGAGCATACATCGTTTGCTCCTCGCGTTAAAAACGTCCATGTATAATCGTCGCCCGGTTCACCATTATTATTGCCGTCAAGAAGCGTTCCATCTTTCCCGGCAATTCCGCCAGCGTCACTCTTTAACGTCACGCGATACCATGTCCCTGCTTTCAAGGGCGTCACTTTTGGTTTATACACCGCGCCTTCACCAAACATGTCATGTGCTAACCACTTCGTCCATGTAAGGCCGACATTTGTTCTGCACGCATCAGCAACGAGACTCCCTCCTGTATTACATTCAGTCAGAAGGACATTTTTGATGTTGTCGTTTTGATCGGTTGCCGTAAGCGTTGCATCGTGCATGTCCATGGTGAATCGCGCGGCGATCATGGCCTCTTTACACGCGTCTTTCGTGTCCTTGTACGGCGACGGGCTTTGCGACTCTTGCGCACATTCTCGATCCTCAATCACGTGCGGCATGGTGTCCTGACACACGCCATCCAAAAGTTGCAGTCCCGGCGCGCATGCGCGACCGCCGCCCGGAGGACATGGTTGTCCAAGTCCACATGTGCCACCGGTTCCGGTATCCCCTCCACCACCACCGTCATCACCCGGTGTTGCGCCGGTGGTAAATTTCCACGCAAACGTGCACGCTGCGGCCGCTTGTGTACAGGTGCCATTCGGTCGGCATGCCCCATCACCGCAACATTGTTCACCGGTGCTACACCGAACGCCACTCCGGCAATCTTGCACGGTAAACAACAACGTATTCGAATCCGTAAAACCTGCCGCAATGCCGGTTCCCGAAGGAACGCTCAAACGCGCCGGCCCCTTCACCGCGCCCGTGGGAACCTGGGTGATGACCGATTGATCGCTCCACGAGGTAATGCCGCCGGTTTTTTCATTATAGAAAACCACTTTCCCCTTCGCCGCGCCAAATCGGTCACCGCTCACGGTAACCGGTATTCCCACGGGTCCATTCGTAGGATCCAACCGGCAAATGCCGGGGGCAGCGCCACCCGCTCGCACTTTAAACGGAACGGGACTCGAATCAAGCGTGCCGATGGAGACGTACACGTCATACAAATTTTTTTGAGCGTCAGTATTCGCCGGATCCTGGTCCACGGGAACATCCGGCACTTTGACGGTTACTGATTCCGGAGTCCAAAAACTTCCTGCGCATGCGCTCGGAAAATCAATAGCTCCTTCGCCTTTTTTCGTCGGATCCTTCTGCGATGCAAAATGGACAACTCCGGACGCGCCGAAGTTCGCTCCCTTCAATGTCACATACGTTCCCGGCGGGCCTTCCGCAGGATCAATCGTATCAATGCGCGGTTTTCCCGTTATCTCCTTCACCGTGAAAGAAACGGGATTCGATGACGCAGTCCCTTTCACCATCGTGACGTCAACATTCGCCGGTGAAAGGTTGGGAACCGTGGAGCCGGTAATGGTCTTTCCATCCGCCGAAACAAGAGGCGTTCCGCCGGGGGAGCTACCGCCGATCCGTAAACTCCATTCAGGAGTATTCAAATCGACTCCCTGCACGACCACTGGTTTGCCAAATTCATCTTCTGTCGGAGCAATACCGCACAATCCAGGGCGACTATTTTGGCTCGGAGTAAAGGTAAATTGCCTGCCGCGATCATTGGCCGTGTCGTCCCAGAATGTGGCGCTATTCGTCACTTTGATGGGTCCAGCAACCGTCAACCCGGAAGGTACGGCAACAATGATGCGGCTATCGCTCCACATCGCGCTTGCAGTGCAATTTTGTGGTGGGGGCGCTCCCGGTGTATCGTCATTGTTTTTGTTTTCGCCCTCGTTCGTTTGCAAAAAATGGACAACGCCCGGCGTTCCCCCAAACCCCTGCCCGGTGATCGTGATAAGCGCTCCTGCTTTTCCGTCAAGCGGAAAAACATTGTCAATCCGTGGATAGGCAACGCAGGTTCCTGTTGTCTTGCCTGTCGGAATAACGCATACGCCGCTCGCGCATTGTTCATTGGAAGTGCACGCTGCTCCAAGAGGAAGTGTGCAGATGCCGCAATCCGACCCACCGCAATCAATACCGGTTTCATTTGCTGTCGCAGGAGTAAGATTCGTATCCTGCGCGTTATTGAAACAATGCGCCGCGCGAATTTTTACTTTCACGGTTTGTTCCGTGCTTTCATTCGAATCAAGGTCAAATACTTTTGCTTTGAGCGTATATGCAGTTGCCCCCGGCGCTTTTCCCGTTGTATCCCACGTTGCGCTTCCCTGCCATGGCGACGTTTTTGTTGAGGTAACGCCAGATCCGGGCATTATGGTTGCTGTTTTCCCATCACCATCCGTGATTGCCGCGTACGACACACCAAAATCATCGCTTGCCGTAAAGTCAATGGGTACCATTGCATCCGCACTCACAAATCCACCATTGACCGGCCTATCAATGCCGATCGTCGGGCTCTCTGCGTCAATTGCAGTACCGCTCGTAAATGTCTCTTTGCAGGTATTCGTGCGACTAAATCCACTTCCGCATCGCAGCTTTTCTCCGCCGCTACTTTTAATCACATCCGCCTTTGCCTCAACATTATATTTTGTTGATTTTTCAAAACACTTTTGCGTTTTTGTCGGGTCATCGGGGAAACATGGCATTTTTGGAGTAAACGTCACAAGTTGCCCGCTTACTGCAAGATCGCCGTCAACGACAGCACTTGGATCAGAGTCTTTTGTCACGGTAATTGTGCCCGGCACTATGGTTGTTGCATCAAGATCGCGCGTAAAATTGAGACGCACGACAATATTACGAATGCCAACAGTGCCATTCGGCTGAACCGATTCCACGGTAAACGAATTCGCGCGTGTAAGCCCGCCCCCTCCCGATCCTCCGCTACCAACGTCTCCTTGATTCGTACCGTCAGTTGTCGTTGCTGAAAGGATGCGGCTAATAATGAAGCTCACAATACCGAACGCTGAAAGAACAAGTACGAGCCCAATCACGGCGTTTGTAAGAAGTTTTTTTGCCTTTGCGACTTGCTCCTCGTTCCCTGCCGCCGTCATGAGTAAAAACCCGGCATAGAGAATAAGGACAATTGCAACGGTCCCAAGGAGGCCCAAAAATACGCGAATAATATTGCCGATGGTAACCCGAATGTCGGTTGTCGCAAGTCCAGAGCCGGAATTTTCAAACGTCGAAAGCCCGGCAAGGTCGTTTGTTTGCGCAAAGACGGGGACAACAAAAAGAAAAATAAAAAGGAACGCGATGAGACTAGCAAAAAACTGCAACATGCGACGGTTTGGAGCGAGCACCGAGCGAGGCGTAGTAAAACTACGATGAGCGAGGAGCGGAGCGAAAACCGAGCCCAAAGGGTCACCAAGCGAAAGGACGGGCTTCGCCCGATTTGCGCTTGTGTGACAGGTTGCAGTTTTATGCGGTCTCATGATCATGGGAGTTTACACGATGGCGCTTGCTTGGTTGGATTACACGAAAGTCCCGCACACGGGAAGTAGCAATTCTGAAACCCATCTTTCACGCCCGCGGTGATCGTTGGCGTGTATGCGGTATTTTTTTCAAACCGATCGTGCTTGATAACGCCAACCGTCTTCCCCGCCACATTTTCTGTCTCCGTCCAATAATTAATCGTCGGCTCAAGAAGGACGTTTGCTGAATTAAACGTCGAGGACATAAGTTGCTTTGAGAATGTTGCGCGGAGCGATTGATCTAAAAGCACATTGCCTTTCCCGGGATTCGGAGTAAGCGCCTCGATTTTTGGAGGAGTCAAATCAATCGTATCGTTCGTATTAAACGTCCACACAAAGTCATCTTTCGGAATATTCGTGGTTCCCGAAAACTGGTATGACGATCCGGCAAAGATAAACGGCGGATCACCCGGCCCATCTGAAATTGGTTTCCCATCCGCACCTCTTCTGTTATTCCCGTCAAACGCATTGCCTGCAATGTCAACAATACCGTTGTATGGTATATCCGCAGTAAATGGATCGTCGTCTGTAGTTGTTGTTAAGCGTGCCGAGGGAACGCGCACCGTGATTGTTTCATTTCCCGGCAGACAATACACAGCCCCGCCGCATGAATTCTTTCCACATTCATCATTCGTCACAAATTCAATTGTTTTATACTGATTTGCGATCGCGACAATCCCTTCAACCGCGCCATTTGACTTTTGCACTTTGATTTTTGATTCATTCTTTCTCGCATCAGCGGAAACAACCCCGGAAACGGTTGTCGGATCAATGGCCTCGCTGAAATTTACTTGCATCACAACGTTCCGAGCGTACGTATCTTCGTTCGTCGCAGGTGGCAATGGAATGACACTCGTGATCGTTGGCGGAGTCGAATCAATAATCGTTGAGACCTCAAACTGCCACTCATACATTTTGCCAAAACGCCCAAACGCGGCATCGCCATTTGCTTTCTTGATGCCTTCATCAAGTCGCATCGTGTAAGAGATTGGTTCCGACGGACTCCCTAGAAACGTTTGCGGCGCGAACACGAATGTCTTGCCATTCGGCGTTGCCGCTGCCTTCATATTTGTCACCAAATTGCGGAGATTGTCCCATGTCGCTTCTCGCTCACTTGCGGTTTTTCCAACAAGGTTAATTGATTTCTGAAGTTTAATGGTATCAGGAATAATAACGTCATCGTCGGCAACCGTCGTTCCTTTGTCATTAATCATACTCGAAACCCGCATAGGCTCTTTAAAAGTAACGACGATCTTCGTGTTGCGTGGAATTTCTGGCGGGGGCGCATTCCGCGGTGGATAATGACTTTCTACGATGCCGCTTCCTAAACTCCCGCGTCCACCCCCACTTCCACCACCCCCACTATCATCTGTAATGGTTCCACCCGACGATACGGAAAGAAGACGGCTAATAATAAACGAAGTGATTGCGTACGCCGAAAGCACAATGGCAAGCCCGATTGCCGCGTTCGTGAGAATCTTTTTTGCCTTTTCAATTTTTTCTTCATTCCCTGCTGCCGTCATCCAGAGGAACCCTCCGTAGAGCACAAGCACAATGGCAATCGTCCCGAGAAGCCCTAAGAAAATGCGAATGATGTTTCCAATTAAAACCCGAATATCCGTTGTCGCAAGCCCAGAACCGGATTGTTCAAAATTCTGAAGCCCGGCGATATCTGGCTGCTCTGCAGCGACAGGGGAAACCACCAACAATAAAAAGAGAACAAAGAAGATAGCGCCGAAAACAGTTTTTGCGTTTCTGTTCATCGCTATGTTTCCTTTGTTCTCTCTTCGTTGTCCGCTCATGTTTTGTTTTTTTTAGAAGCGTGCGGGACGTTTTGGTTTTTCTTCTTCTCGCAAGCGCCCCGTTTTTTTCATATACTCGTATGTTGCCGTAAGACGTTTCTTACGCAGGGTTGCTCCACGGCGATCTTCGCGCGTCTCTGGCGACTTGAAAAATCGGATCTTACGCGCCTGCAAAATCTTTCCCGAAAGAAGCATCCGTCGGTTGAATCGGCGCAACAACGCTTCAAATGTTTCTCCACGTTTTCGTTTCACTTCGCTCATGGCATGCCACCTCCTTTTGCCATTGTTCTCAACGAGACAAGTTCCGACCGCGTCGGAACGCACGTCGAGTTGCTAGAACAATGAGCACCCCGCACCAAACTATGCGCATAACCCTTGCTGTCGCAAAAATACAGCCGAAGGCGTTCCCGAGCGCTGACTTCGGATATCGACGATATGCTGTCGAGTTTTGGTGCTGGGGTACTCATGGTTTTCGACCTAATTTCTTTCCGAGCTCTCCTATTACTTTATCATAGGGCACGATCTCCTGCATCCCCCCCTCCATCTCCCGAAGAATCACGGTTTCGTCCAATACTTCCTTTTGTCCAATAATCACGGTGATAAGCGCGTTTGCACGATTCGCAAGCTCCAACTGGCTCTTTAAGCCATCCTTCGAAAGACTTCCGCGCGCGTGAATCCCCGCTCCCCGCATCTCTTCCAAAAGTCGTAACACACGCTCTCGTCCTGCATCGCCAAGCTGTGCAACAAATACCTCGACACGATTGTTTATGGGAGGAGTGATACCACGAACTTTTAATTCTCCAACGATGCGTTCGATACCAATACCAAACCCTATGGCGGGAGCCGGCCGTCCACCAAGCATCCCCACAAGATCGTCATAGCGCCCGCCGCCGCCAAGCGCAATGCGTGCTTCACCTTCTCCTACGGTCCGCGTGGTATACAATTCAAATACCGTCTTCGTGTAATAATCAAGCCCGCGCACAAGATGCGTGCTTAAATTGTATGGCACGCCGCCTGCATCACAATATTCGAGCACTTTAATAAAGTGCTGTTTGCACCCATCGCACAGCCAATCAACAATCTGCGGCGCCCCATCTTTCAATGGCTGACATGTCGGTTCCTTGCAATCGAGCAAGCGAAGCGGATTTCTCGTGATCCGCCGCTGACAATTTTCACACAAATGCTTTCGCCGCGCACGATAAAACGCGATGAGCGCTTCACGAAACGGCGGACGACACGTCATGCAACCGATCGAATTCACCTCCGCAGTTGCGGTGATACCCAGGATGCGAAAGAAACGAATTGCAAGAATCATTGCCTCTGCATCAAGCACAGGATGCTGATCACCAATCATTTCAATCCCCCACTGGTGATGTTCGCGGAATCGGCCGGCTTGTGGGCGTTCATAGCGAAAAAGCGATCCAATCGTATATAAACGAACCGGTTGCGGCTGATTCAAAAAGCCATGTTCAATGTATGCGCGCACCATGCTTGCGGTGAACTCTGGACGCAGCGCAACAGTCTCTCCCCCTTGATCGATAAAAGAAAAGAGTTCTTTCTCAACGATATCCGTTTCTTTCCCAACGGCACGAATAAACAACCGCACATCTTCAAGGTGTGGTGGATCAAGCCGTTCAAATCCTGCCTCACGACTTACCTGGCGCGCAGTTGTTTCAACCCAATCCCAAAGTGCTCCATCCTGCGGAAGAAGGTCTTTCATGCCACGCAAAAGACGCGGGGGTTCTTTGCCCTTTACTGCTGGTGGAACGGCAACAAGAGCGCTTTTTTCTTTCATCCATTTCATAAATTATACGCGGGCGGTGTAAAACGTTTTATTCGATCAAATGGCCATCCGCGAAATAATGTTCGTCCTACAATGAGCGAACGCTTCACCGGCCCGAACGAACGCGAATCAAGACTTGCGTCGCGATTATCGCCCATCACAAAATATTCATCGCTGCCAAGTATCACTGAAACATTATTCGTTCGTGACGTGTTCGAGTTAATATATGGTTCTTCGAGAAGACGCCCATTCGGATACACGGCATTAAAAATCGTGACACGCCCCGCATCAATCGTCACGGTATCACCTGGCATTCCGATAATGCGCTTAATGAAAAATTGACGCTCGTCACGCGGATAGCGGAAGACGACAATCTCGCCGCGTGTCGGATCCCCAAATGGGAAAACGACATCAGTAAATGGTACGCGGATACCATAACTAATTTCATCGATAATAAGATATTCATGATCAAAAAAATTCGGCTCCATGGATGCGCCACGGACGTAGAACGGCTGAAAAAGAAAATAGCGAATGGGAATGATGATCGCAAGCGAAAGAATCACGACCTTTGCCAATTCCCAAAAAAAATCACCGACAGTTTTGAACCACGACTCTCGGCTTTCTTCGTATTGTTCCTCTGGGATTGTTTGTTTTGACATAACTGGTGGGCACACCTGGGCTCGAACCCCGCGCCAAAGCTTTCGCGTTGGCACGGGGCAGGCCACTGACCTTTGCCTCCTGCCCTCGTGCAAATGGGCAATGCAGGTATCGAACCTGCGACCTCTTCGATGTGAACGAAGCGCTCTACCACTGAGCTAATTGCCCGTTCATTATTTAACCGAGTAAATACAACGCTCCCCGCGCCGAGCGTCGGAGCTACGCGCGCAAAGATATCGAATCCAAACGCTCATTAATATCAATAATCGATAGTTTTCATACTATAACAAAAAGAAGATCTTTCCGCAAGAAGAAAAATACGCTATACTTTGACAACACTTGTCAAGTGGCAACGAACAATGGATATTGATTTTCTAAAAAACGAAAAACAGCAACCACCACGCGAACCGTCGTGGAAAGGATTCCTCCTCCTCCTCGCGCTCACCATCACGGTTCTTTTTGCATTTGGGAGCATTCTCCTCATCGGGCGCGTTGCAAAAAAAGATGGCGCTGCCGTACTCACGCGATTGAGCAGATTGTTCCGCAGCGACAATCGCCCACTCGCGGGAGAGCGGGAAGATCGTATCAATGTGCTGCTCCTCGGTGTTGGCGGCGAAGGGCATGACGGCGGCTATCTGACGGACACGATTATCCTTGCATCGTTTGTCCCATCCACTGGCGCCTCTGCACTGCTCTCGATCCCGCGCGATCTCGCTATTCCCTTCGCAGATGGCGCGTGGCGAAAAATAAATTCCGCGAGCGCGTATGCCGAGAGCGTTGCTCCCGGATCTGGCGGTGAAGCGGCGCGGAAAGCCATTGAAAATCTCCTGGGCATTTCGATCCCGTATTATGTTCGCATGGACTTCCAAGGATTTGTCCAACTTGTTGATGATGTCGGCGGCATTACCGTGACGGTTGAGAACCGCCTCGATGATCCGCGCTATCCGATTCCCGGAAAAGAAGGCGCCTACCCTGTTCCAGAGCGATACGAACATCTCGTCATTGAAAAAGGAGTATACGAAATGGGCGGCGCAATTGCGCTCAAATATGTGCGATCACGCCGAGGAAGAGGGATCGAGGGATCGGATTTTTCCCGCGTAAAGCGTCAACAAAACATTATTCTTGCAGTGAAAGAAAAAGTATTTGCATGGCCAACGCTGACAAGCCCGCGCCGCATCGCAAATATTATTGATAACCTCGCCACGCATATCGCAACCAACATCGGATGGGGCGAAGGATTGCGCATGCTGGAGCTTTTCCAGAAACTGCAACGAGATCGCATACATCGCGTTGCGCTCTCCGACGCTCCCGAAGGGCTCCTCACGGCGCGCATTGTCAACGGTGCCTATATGCTCGAGCCGCGAGATGGAACGTTTGCGACAATCCGCGCCCTTGCGCAAAATATCATGCAAACACCGGGGACTGAACCGCCCGCAAAAACAAAGCCAGCCATACGAGTTGCGATCTTGAATGGCACAACAACCGTGGGGCTTGCGAAAACCATCGGAGAAATTCTCGCGCGGCAAGACTTTACGATTACATACGTTGGCAATGCGCCGCAAAAACCCGTGACACAAACGACAATCTATGATATGACCAATGAACGCGAATACCTGGCGTATGATCGGCTTCGACTCTTACTTGCTGCGACCCCCCCTGATCTCGTCACGGCAATCACGCTTCCTTCGT